>CANQWW010000059.1 GCA_947627655.1 uncultured Acinetobacter sp.
CACTGTTAGGCACAGCGCGTATTGTACGGGTCATGCCAAATACGCCAGCATTGGTACAGACTGGTGCGCATGGCTTATTTGCCAATACAGAAGTGAGTGCAGAGGACCGTGAGCTGGCGAGTCAGGTTTTGGCTTCAACCGGTCTGACCATTTGGGTAAACTCGGAAGCGCAAATTGATGCAGTCACTGCTGTTTCGGGTTCAGGGCCAGCCTACTTCTTCTATATGATGGAAAGTATGATCCGTGCAGGCATGAATTTGGGGCTGGATGAGAAAGTAGCAGCCGCATTAACCCTGCAAACTGCATTAGGTGCGGCACAAATGGCGATTACCAGTGCCAATACCCCAGCGCAACTGCGTAAAAACGTGACCTCACCCAATGGGACGACTCAAGCTGCGCTTGAGGTTTTTGATCGTGCCCAGATTTCTCAGAATATTCAGGCAGCGCTGGCTGCAGCGGCAAAACGCAGTCAGGAGCTCGCACAAGAGCTTAGCGACAACAGCAAGTAAATCTACAGTTTTTAATATTTAGGAACCTTTCGGTATGGGTGCAAATTCTGCGCTAATTTTTGGCATTATCATTAATGTCGCAATTTTGCTTGTATTCTTCCGCTTCTTAATGCAGCTGGCATCAGTGACTCCTTATAATCCAGTGGTGCTTTCGACCGTGAAAGCGACCCGGATTGTTGATGTGTTTAGCCGTATTTTACCGACCCTGGCGAAGGGCCGGGTCAATACTGCAGCACTGGCATTATTGGTGGTGCTGTATTTGCTGAAAATTTTTGGCATCATGTATCTGTCAGGCGGTATGCCGAATGGTCCGGTGCATCTGGTGATTCTCACTTTTGTAACCATGATTCAGGATTTGATCCGCTTCTGTCGTTACCTGATTTTTGCCACCATTATCTTGAGCTGGGTGGTGATGTTTACCCAGTCACGTTCACCTTATATTGAAGTGGTTCAAGAGTTGGCAGAACCTTTACTGGCGCCGTTCCGCCGGATTATGCCGAATATGGGGATGATTGACTTGTCACCGATTCTGGCAATTCTGGCCTTGATTATTATTGAAATGATTATGAATCAGGTCGCCATTGTGCTGTTGACAGGCTTCTAAGCTTGCACAAATAAACAAGGATGCTCAGGCGTCCTTTTTTGTTGTTTAAATTGTTAGGCGGGATTCAACATTGAACCTCCCACAAACCCTGAGCAAGCTTAAAGCAGTGCTTAAAACTGGCTCAGGATGTCGTGTATGGGTAATAAGAGGCCTTTCTTGCGAACTCAAAATATATTTTGAGTTCTCATTTGGGTCTTTCCAAAGTAGGGTTTTGCCTACACAAAGCCATTTAAACTTTTAAAAAAATATGAGGCTGTGTAATATTTAACTATAAATATGAATAAATTTCATATAGTTAAATAATATTTTATTGCTTCATACAAGTCTAGTTAAAATTGTGGGGCAGTAGTGGCTGTAAGGCCATTAATGCGCTTCATCCCAATTCATCCCTTTACCCACCTCTACAACCAGAGGTACAGAAATTTGCACTACAGATTGCATCACTTCAGCCAGTTGAGGTGCCAGTTCATCAGCAATCGCTGCATCTACCTCGAATACCAGTTCATCGTTTACCTGAAGCAGCATTTTGGCTTGGTCTTTCGGTAGCATCTTGTCCACTTCAATCATCGCCATTTTGATGATATCGGCTGCAGAACCTTGCAGTGGAGCATTAATTGCTGCACGTTCTGCCGCTTTACGCACCATCATGTTGCGGGCATCGATGTCGGGGGTATACAAACGGCGGCCAAGAATGGTTTCAACAAAGCCTTGTTCCAGCGCCACTTGGCGGGTCCGTTGCATGTATTCATAAATACCCGGATAGCGATGGAAGTATTGTTTAATGTACTCCTGCGATTCCTGACGGGTAAAGCCGAGCTGACGGGTCAGACCAAATTCAGACATACCATATAATAGACCGAAGTTCACCGCCTTGGCCTGACGGCGCTGGTCATTGCTTACGTCTTCTAATGGGATTCCTAGAACCTCAGCCGCTGTACGACGGTGTACATCCTGTCCATGATTAAAAGCATCTACCAGGGCTTCATCCTGAGAGAAATGGGCCATCAAACGCAGTTCAATCTGCGAGTAGTCGGCTGCCAGCAGAATACGGCCTTCTGGTGCAACAAAGGCTTTGCGGATCTGACGACCGATTTCGGTACGAATTGGAATGTTCTGCAGGTTTGGATCTGTAGAGGATAAACGGCCAGTGGCGGTTAGCGCCTGATGATAACTGGTATGCACACGATGGGTCGTATTATTGGCCTGTTTGCATAGCCCATCGGTATAGGTGCTTTTCAGTTTGGACAGACCACGATATTCCAGAATCAGTTCAGCAATTGGATGTTCCAGTTTCTCCAGCACACTTTCACTGGTACTGTACTGACCCGTGGAGGTCTTTTTACCCCCTTTGAGGCCAAGCTTGTCAAACAGAACGTCACCGACCTGTTTTGGGGAGCTGACATTAAAGGCTTCACCTGCTATTTCGGTGATCTGATTTTCCAGATTTTGCATGCTTGCAGCGAAGTCACAGCCCAGTTGATCCAGGAAGGCCAGATCCAATTGAATCCCGTTTTCTTCCATGCCGGTCAGCACGCGTGCCACTGGCATTTCGATATTTAGAAGCAGATTGAGCAGTTCTGGATGGACTTTGAGTTTTTCATGCAGTATTTCATACAGACGATAGGTAACATGCGCATCTTCTGCCGCATAGTGCGCAGCAGTTTCGATCTCGATCTGGTTAAAGGTCTTCTGTTTGGCACCTTTACCTGCTACCTGTTCATAAGTGGTCGTCAAATGGCTTAGGTATAAACGTGCAACGTCATCCATCCCATGGCGGGTGGCGACAGAATTGAATACATAAGAGGCCAGCATAGTATCGAAATACCAACCTGCCAGCTGAATGCCATGGTTTTCCAATACATGGGCATCATATTTCAGATGATGGCCAATTTTCTGAATCTGGTCATTTTCCAGAATCGGTTTGATCTGGGCCAAGATCGTGTCACGCTCCAGTTGAGCAGGTGCACCTTCATAATCATGTGCCAGTGGCACGTAATAGGCATCTTTTGCATCAAATGCCACCGAGAAGCCAACGATCTGCGCAACCCGGTAATCCAGACTGGTGGTTTCGGTATCAAATGCAAAGCGTTGCGCGGTAGTTAAACGGCTGAACAGAGTATCCCAGTCTTGCTGACTGAGTACTGTATGGTAGGTGGCTTGTCCTAATTTATCATCATCACTGGTCAATTCAGCCTGATCTTCGGTGCTCAGCTGATCTTGTTTGGCGGTAATTGACTGGGCGACCTGCTTGTAATTGCGATTATTCGGATTGTTTGGGTGATCCAGCGACTGCAACTGGTTACGGAACTCGAGTTCTGTATATAGCGTACGTAAAGCTTCAACGTTAGGATCCGCCAGTTTCAGGTCATCATAAGCAAAATTCAGGTCTAGGTCGATCACAATACTGGCCAGCTGATGGTCCAGAGCAATACCTTCTACATTATCCTTAATATTTTGACCGACTTTGCCTTTAATCTTATCTACATTTTCCAGAATACCGCCAATAGAGCTATATTCAGTCAGCAATTTGGCTGCTGTTTTGGCACCGACCCCCGGTACACCCATAATGCCATCTGAGGCATCACCCATCAGGGTCAGGTAATCAATAATCTGGTGAGGCCAGACCCCGAATTTTTCAAAAACACCATTTACATCCAGTGGTTTTTCTTTAAAGCTGTCTTCCAGAGTGACTTTATCTGTCACCAGCTGGGCCATGTCTTTATCACCGGTAGAAATCAGCACCTGATGCCCCATTGCTTCGGCACGTTTTGCCAAGGTGCCAATGATATCGTCGGCTTCTGCACCCGGTAACATATGCAGCGGAATACCCAAAGCCTTGATCAGGGCATGTAAATAAGGAATTTGCTCTGCAAGTTCGCTCGGCATGCTCGGACGGTCACCTTTATAAATTGGTGAAAGCTCATGCCGGAAAGTCGGTTCTGGGGTATCGAAAATCACCGCCATATGGGTCGGCTGAATACGACGCATCAGTTTTTGAATAGCAGAAATTGCACCACGAATTGCATTGGTGTGTAAACCGGTTGACGTGGTTAACGGTGGCAGTGCGTGAAAGGCACGAAATAAAAAGTAGGAGCCATCGACCAAGACAAATGGTGGCATGTATTCAATTCCTTATTCAAATAATAGTGTTATTGTACGTGATTTTTTGCGTGCCCGCTGCGCAAGTCTGTGGCAATCGCCTAGCGAATAATAACTGAAGATAAAATAATAGGCATGTGCTTGTTGTATGATAAAAAGGTCTGGGACGGGAAAATACAAGAATGACAACAGGGCAAAATGAATGGCGAATGATGTGGCTCATCAGTCTGGTGATTGTGGCCTTAAGTGCCTGGTATCTGGATTATACCGTCGTCAGTTATCTGTGTGGCCTCGGTTTTTTAATGAGTGTGATGCAATACGTCAATGCCGTCCAGCAGCCCCTGAATCAGCTGCATGCTCGGGATTCAGCCTCTTGGCCAGCTTATTCTAAAGTACCCTTATATATTTCTTCGCTGGTTGCCATTGTCGGCGGGGTCATTGATCTGAAATGGCTAATGGGACTCGGAGTAACAGCCTGGATTTTCTTTTTATTGCGCTGGTTGCAACGGCTCGAACAGTCACTCCGGCAATTACAGCACAGGATGCATGCCGCTCCTACTCTAAAGCCCACTGAAAGCGCCGCTTTATTGGGGTCTCCTGATCCCAAAGTCGAAACAGAACATTCTGCTTCCGGGTTGATGGAGCAGATTCAGCGCTGGATTTTTCAAGGTAATCCGGTGCTCAAAGCTGCCATTGGTATTCTGGTGGTCGGTATTGTCCTATTACTTCGTTTTGCCACCGAGCACTGGCAAATCAGCCTCGCCATAAAACTGGGTGTCATCGCCTTGGTCAGTCTATTGGTGACAGGACTGGGTTATAGCCTAGTTCAGAAGAACCGTAGTTTTGCTTTGGCTTTGGAGGGTTTGGGATTAGGGGCGCTGTTCCTGACTTTATTTTTTGCCTATTACAATCTGGTCATTCCAGACCTGCTAGTGGCTGCAGTCTTATTTGTCCTGATTATGGCAGTAACCCTGTATCTGAGTTTTAGGCAAAATAGTTTTGAGCTTGCGGTGATGGCGCTGCTGATCGCCTATTTGGCGCCATTTACCTTGCCAGTACGCAATGCCACGGCAGTGGAATTGATTGCCTACTATCTGGTGATTAATATTGGGGTGGCGACTCTAACTAGTTTAAAGCCATGGAAGATTCTCAATCAGATTGCTTTTCTGGTCACCGCGATTGTCGGCGGAGCTTATGCCCTGATTCATGGTGTTAGTACTGAGCGCTATAGCATGACTGCACTGATTTTGGCGCATAGTGCGGTCTTTATCTGGTTAGGTTTCCGCTTTAGTCAGCTTTTAGTTCAGCATGACCTGCAGCAGTTTCGTCTTAAACCTATACTCGACATTGGCTTAATCTTCGCGGCACCGATTAGTGCTTATATTTTTCTGTATCTGCTTCATTTTGATGAGCGGACCTGGCAAGCAGGACTCAGCCTGATTTATGCGGTGGTGTTTGCAGGTTGCTGGTTATGGTCGCGCCGTAGTCATACTTTAAATAGCATTGCCAACAGCTATCTTAGTCTGATGCTGATTTTTATTGCCTTGATTCCACCGATTCTGCTGGAAGGTGAGTGGAGCGTCATCGGTTGGGCGATTGAAGGTGTGCTGATCTATTCCTGGGCCTTGGAAAAGCAACTAAAAGTTGGTCAGTATCTGAGTATGGGACTGCTGATTATGGCGGGACTCAGCAGCCTGTATTATCTGGTCGAATTGAATCCAACACCACGGCATATTTTCTGGACTTTAAGTGGCTGCTATCTGGCGGTGATCTTGGTCAGTCAATTGAAAGACCGTTATATCCAACAGCTGGATGAGCTGAGTACCAGCTTTTTAAGTTTACTGAGTTTCTCAGCCAGCTTGATGCTGTTTGCTTTATTGCAAGATGAGTTCAACGCTACAGAGGCACATGTTTATAGTCTGGCAATCGTGGTGCTGATCTATGTCGCTCTCAATGAAATTATCCTCAGAAAAAATCAGCACTGGAGCTGGCTGATCCCGAAATGGTGTGGTTTAAGCCTATTGATGCTGATTGGTGTAGTTCTGGTCTTTGAGCATAGTCAAAATACGGTGCTGGTTTGGGACAACCAGTGGGCTCGAGTTATCTTCGGATTAGCGACTGTGTTATTGACTTGGCAATGGCTGCGTCCATCTAGCGGATTATTACTTTCTAAGGAATGGTTCAGCCTTGGCGCTTTAGGCAGTCTGACGCTCGCTAGCATGTGTCTGATCCCAAGCATGCCTTATATCAGTATGGTGATTTTGCCATTAGCTCTGTGCTTTTGGTCTTATAAGCAGGCGCGTGGTTCTGCCTGGCCGATGTTATGGCAGAGTAACAGTACCTTGGTGCTCATGGCTGCGTGGTTACTGTGTTCACAACTGCTGAGCCAACAAGCTTTCCAGTATTATCTCTTGCCGGTGTTGAATCCTTTTGATTTGGTCAGTATTGCCATGCTGGTGAGTTTTATCTGGATGCTGTTGCAACAGGTTCAGGCCGGGCGCGATAAAGGCATGATGGCGGTGCTCATGGTGCTCAGTCTGCTCTGGCTTTGTAGCTATATCTTATTGCGTGCCTTGCATCGATATTTCGGAACGCCGTTGAACAGTCTAGAGGTCTGGAGTAATGCGACTGTTCAACTGAGTTTGACCATTCTGTGGGTATTGCTGGCTTTTGCTACGATGTGGATTGCGACACTGAAATCTCTGAAACCCATGTGGATTCTAGGCGGCAGTATTCTGGTGATGGTCACCCTGAAGCTGGTCCTGTTCGATTTGTCGCATATTGGCACTTTAACGCGGGTGCTGTCTTTCCTGCTGGCGGGTGGGGTAATGCTGCTCATTGCCTATGTGGCGCCGATGCCGGATGGAGAGAAGAGGGTTTAAATCTGAATAAATTTCTTTAAACCTTGATCAAATCTCCCCTAACCCCTCTTTTCAAAGAGGGGCTTTTTATGACGGTTCCTCCCTTTTTCAAAGGGAGGTTGGGAGGGATTTAGAAAAGTTATTTTAAGTCCGGCTCCCGTTTTAATTCCTTTTCATTGGCATATTGATCGATCTCTTCATTTTGCAAAGGGCGGGAAAGTGGATGATCAACAAAGCCCATTTTCGGTACCGGAATCTCAATGTGGCTTTCCAAAAAGCCATTTCGAATCCGTTCCTGCATTTCATCACGGACCTGGAGAAAGTTTTCCCCCTGACACCAGATTGCAAACAGTAACTCAATCGAAGACTCACGAAACGCTGTCACGGTAACCGCAGGTTTCGGGTCAGCAAGCACCAGGGGATATTTGCTCGCAACATCAAGCAACACTTCACGTACTTTGATGATATCTTCATGAAAGTTAATTGCCAGAGTGATTGGAATCCGCCGGATCGGAAACTTGGACAGGTTATGTACCGGGGCCCGAATCAGCTGCTCATTGGGCAAGCGAACATAGATATTATCTTGGGTGAGTAACTTGACTGAGAGCAGGTCAATGGAGATTACCTCCCCCTCAATCGTATGGCCCCGAATCAGGGTAATCTGAATGGTATCGCCGACTTCAAAAGAGCCTTCACCAATCAAAAAGATACCGCTGATCAGGTTCGAAGCTGAAGTCTGAGAGGCGAAACCCAGTGCCACGGTTAAAATACCTGCCGCACCAAGAAAGACACTGAGCTTAAACCCAGCCTCTTTCAGGCTGGCCATGACAAACAACAAGAAAATGAAATAGAAAATACCGCGACGCCAGACCATTTGCTGATGCGCATTAAAACGCAGGCCAATCGTGCGGATAAAGGTATTGGAGAAAAAGCGAGCAATCAGAAAACCGATAAAACACAGCACAATCGCAACGGCAATTTCCGTGACGCGGTCGGTATTGATATTGGTAAATACGCCTTTCAGGCTATTGGTGACTTCAGTAGAAACACTTGAATTTGCCATTAGCCGTCCTTAAAAGAATGAATCAAACATATTAAACAGGTTACTTGCCGGGTCGCGTGGCGGATGCAGATAATCGACTTCACCTGCATGCGGTGGTGTGCGATTTTCTACCCGAATCCGTGGGGGACGATCTTGACCTTCATGCAAGACTTTAATTTGCGAGGTCCAGAGCCGTCCGGTGCTGGCACTAAAAAATAAAGGCAGGGCCGGTACGGGAACATTCATCCGGTCAAAACGGAGCTGTTGATAACTGGTATTGTGAAACTCAATAGGGGTTACTGCACGAAAGGCCCGTGGCTGAAGCAGTTTCAGTTCTGTACGTCCATCTACAGCAGTGGAGTAACAAATTTCTCCCGAACGATGGTTGGGTCCAAACCAAGTATCCTTGGGGCGAATCACCGGAATATCGAAAATCGGTTCACGTTGTCCATCGACAAAACCTGCAATCCAGAGCGGCGTACTGATATACAACGTACCTCGTTGTCCGGCCGGAATATAAATGGGATCAATTGGCTTGATCACCACAGAGCGGTCTGCCAGGCGCGGCATTAATTGCAGTTTGTTTTTAGTGGATTTGAACATATAGCGTTCGATTTTTACCGGCTGTGGAAAGGCAAAATTCGGATCATCAATCCGTGTCCATTTTTGTTCATAGTCATACTGCACCACCGGGCGGTAATATTCTAGACGCCATTCCTGCAGACCGCGAGTCAGGCGAAACAGGAGAGAACCAAACTGCCATGCTTTTGATTCATTTATTTCAAAGCTTTGTTCACCCCACCACTGGAGAGGTGGTTGAAAAGGCGATAAATCAATTTGATCCTGTGGCAATGTGGCTGTCCTTTCGTACTAAATGTGGCTAAACATACTTCACGCTGTCATGTGCTTAGAGTACACTCAATTTAAATTTTTTCACTATTATTATAATTCTACGATGCAAGTACTGAAACAGTTACAGATTCCTTACAGTTTTGCCAAACGCCATGGGGTGTTGTTGCGTTATGAAGGGGAGCAGGTCTTTATTCTCCGTCGTGATAATACCTCGATGCTTGCATTGCAGGAAGCACGTCGTTTTCTGGGGCAGCCGGCTCAGTATCAGCTGTGTAGCGAGCAGGAATTTAGCCAGCTGCTGAGCAGCAGTTTTGCAGGAGACAGCGGCGAATCGCAACAGGTCGCAGCCGGTCTGGAAGATCATCCGGATTTACTCAGTCTGGCCGACTCGGTGCCTGAAGCTGAAGACCTGATGGATCAGGAAGATGATGCGCCAATTGTCCGTCTGATCAATGCGTTATTGTCAGAAGCCATTCGTGTCGGTGCGTCCGATATTCACATTGAATCCTTTGAGAAAAAACTTTCTGTACGTTTACGTGTGGATGGCCAACTGCGTGAAATCGTACAGCCACGCCGTGAACTGGCCCCTCTGCTGGTTTCCCGAATCAAGGTCATGGCCAAACTGGATATTGCGGAAAAGCGTATTCCTCAGGATGGCCGTATTTCCCTGCGTCTGGCTGGCCGTGAAGTCGATGTCCGTGTCTCGACCTTGCCCTCTTCCTATGGTGAGCGCGTGGTCATGCGTTTGCTGGACAAACAGGCAGGTCGCCTGAATATGACCCACTTGGGCTTAATGAGTCATGATTATGATCGCTTAAAAACATTGGTGCATCGCCCACACGGTATTATTTTAGTCACTGGTCCAACCGGTTCAGGTAAGACCACGACACTCTATGCAGCTTTATCGGATCTGAATGATGGTTCCAAAAATATCCTGACCGCTGAAGATCCGGTGGAATATCAGTTGGAAGGAATCGGTCAAACGCAGGTGAATACCAAGGTGGATATGACTTTTGCCCGTGCCTTAAAAGCCATGTTGCGTCAAGATCCGGATGTAGTGATGGTCGGGGAGATTCGTGATCTGGAAACGGCGGAAATTGCCGTGCAAGCGTCCTTAACCGGTCACCTGGTCCTGTCAACCCTGCATACCAATACTGCAATTGGAGCGGTGACACGTCTAAAAGATATGGGAATTGAACCTTTCTTGCTATCCAGCTCACTCATTGGGGTAATTGCCCAGCGTTTGGTTCGCACCTTATGTTCGCATTGTGCTACCTGGCATGCAGCTGATGAATTTGAACAGGAATTGTTTGCGCCTGTCTATCAAGGAACAGAATTAAAATTACCGCAGCCGAAAGGCTGTGAACGCTGCTCTCATACGGGCTTTAGCGGAAGAACGGCGATTTATGAAATTGTACCGTTGGATGATCATATGCGCCGCCTGATTCATGGCAATGCCGCCGAGTATGAACTGGAAAATTATGCGCGTCAGCAGTCCGGTTCAATTCGTGATGATGGTTTGCGCAAAGTGCTCGCGGGCAAGACCACAGTTGAAGAAGTCCTGCGGGTGACGAATGAAACAGCTGAACAATCTTAAAAAAATATTGTCGTAATAAAAAAGCAGCTTAAATAGCTGCTTTTTTATGATTTACCACAAATTGACAATTTTCTGCATCAACTGGGCACGAAATGGGGCAGTAGGATTGCCGGCATTACGCTGGGTTTCATTTTCATAAAACTTTTGCCAGCTTTCTGCCATGGCTAAGGTTAAGCCCTGCTGTTGCATGTGTTCGACATCAGCTTTGCTGACCTGATTGAAACGAGCTTCAGCATCTTGAGGACCAGAACCCCAACCAATCAGCGCTTTGCCAAATTCAGGCAGGCTCATATTATGGGGTGTGGCTGGAATTTCTAAACGGTCGATCGCGGGATTCACCAGTGATTTCAACTGAGGGCGAATCTGCTCCGAAATTTGAAGCTCTGCGAACGTCGATACAGAAATAGTCAATAAAAGGCTGCTGAGGAGAAAAGGTTTAAACATGGGAGTCTATGCGCTGAAAATAACCATCATAATACCTTATCGTTTTATCAAACGGACTCGACAAAGCACTTTTAGTTAGAAAAAAGCAGACTGATTAGATGCAAAATATGTGGATAAACAATCCTACTATCCCGAAAAATATATTTCCAGGATAGTAGCTAAACCAGACCTAGGTAATAACATTCAGGTTGACATCAATATTATTGCGGGTGGCATTCGAGTACGGACAGACAATATGGGCAGCATCGACTAGCTTTTCAGCTTCTGCCTGATCCATGCCTTCAAGATGGATATTTAAAGTCACCTCAATACCAAAACCTGTCGGAATCGGTCCAATACCGACATCACCTTTAATATAGGCCTCTTTACTCATATTGAGCTTGTCACGATTGGCGACAAATTTCATAGCCCCCAGAAAGCAGGCAGAATAACCTGCTGCAAACAGTTGTTCAGGATTGGTTCCACCGCCCGGGCCGCCCATCTCTTTAGGTACAGCAAGTTGTATATCCAGCAGTTGGTCATCTGTGGTGACACGGCCGTCGCGGCCTCCGGTGGCTTTTGCATGTGCGGTATAGACAGCTTTTTCTAATGACATAGTCTTATTCCCTGTTATTTTTGCATGGAGCTTCTATGCTCAATCATTTCCAGCTGGGAATAAGCAGGGATTTTGTTATTTTATGCTACAACATCGCAAGTTTTACAATTGCAGCAGTTTGCGATGTTGCATCAATGGCATGGATTCACGGATTTTTTGTTGCTCAGCAAGATCAAAATTAACAGTGATCAGCTGGGCGCCTTCTGCATTTATGATATCTAAAAGCTGTCCACGGCTGTTTGTTGCAGCTGCATGCCCCCAAGTCTGACGTTTTTCACCATGCCAGCCTTGTTGTGCAGCCCCGAGCACAGTACATTGAGTATCCAACGCACGTGCCTGTAGCAAGAGCTGCCAATGCATTTGACCCGTGGTATAGGTAAAGGCAGCAGGTGCAGTCAGTATATGGGCGCCTTGTTGACGTAAAGTCAGCGCCAGTTCAGGAAAGCGCAGGTCATAACACACCATCAGGCCGATATTGCCAAAGGGTGTTTTTGCCACAACGACATCGTTGCCTGGCTCAAAGAATTTGGATTCCTGATAACCACCGACAGCATCACCGACTTGTACATCAAACAGGTGAATCTTGTCATAACGCGCTTCAGTGCGTTCCGGGCTGATGCAGAGACTTACGGTGCGTACACGACCATCTTCAATGATGGAACCATCTGGACGATACGGGCAAGGGAGAGTACCTGCGATGATCCAGATGTTATATTGATGTGCGAGTTGTTCAAGACGTTGCTGAATACTTTCAAACTGCGCGGCAGTTTCACGCTGCTTACCTGCGGCAAAACAGACAAAATTTTCCGGAAAGACCACCAGTTCGGCACTATTGGCCTTACTCTGCTGGATTAAGGATTCAATCACCATGAAATTATCTTCAATTTCATTTTGAGAATTCATTTGTGCAACAGAGAGTAAAGTCATGGCTTCCATCCTGGAAAATAAGGTTATACGTTAGGTTCAGACACCTTGTCGAGATTATCCTGTTCTTTTTGCAGCTGTTTTACCAGCGGCTCAAACATGTTTTTGTTGCTTTCATTCAGCTTCATTAAGGTTTTATGCGCATCCAGTACAGTGGTGAGCATATTGCTATGAGTCACGTGTTCTTCCACCAGCGCACGGGTACAGACATGCGGGTCGCCACAGTAGTTCAGAATGACAAATACCTGTGCCAGGCCCATGCTATTTGCCAGCGTAGTGATATCAGAATTGGTAGATAGCATCACGGCCTGAATATGGTGAATCTGCTTCAGTTTCAGACCCAGTTTGGCCAAGACACCGAGTACTGTGCTGTCAATAAAACTTGTTTCAGTCAAATCAACAATTGCACCGACCACATTGTCCTGCTGTTCAATTTTGTTCAGTAATTTGTCTAGACTAATACAAGATTGTGCACGCACTTCGCCAATAAGCTTAAAAATATGCGTTCCATTCAAACTTGCATATTCAACATGACCTGTTGACATATAAATGCCATTTGCAGAGAAGGATATTAAATTATCCCATAGGGTAATGGGATACTCAAGTGGCTGAAGGTCTGGGTCAATTTAAGTGTTTATTAAGCCAATAATTATATTGCTAATTTATGCGGATAAAACTCAGAAAGGCGATATCGTCTGCCACATGTTCTGGTGCCTGAAAAGATTGAT
Source organism: uncultured Acinetobacter sp. (assembly GCA_947627655.1). Taxonomy (GTDB): domain Bacteria; phylum Pseudomonadota; class Gammaproteobacteria; order Pseudomonadales; family Moraxellaceae; genus Acinetobacter. The sequence continues at coordinate 13,256 of CANQWW010000059.1, forward strand.
TTTGCAAATGATAAACCAGTTGTGAAAACTGCTCGTTCAAGCCACCTTCAAAGGGTTCCAGGGCACCATCTGAGCACAAGATGAAGCGTGCATGACGACTCAGGACGAACTCCTGTTCTTCCACTTTCAGTTCTTCAGTCAGGCCTAGAGGAAAGCTGCTGGTTGAAAGGATTTTAGGGGCTTGGTGAGGTTCAAAGATAATCGGCGGAGGGTAATGACCCGCACTGGACCAGCGCACCACATGACTTTCCAAATTTAAAATGCCGGCAATCATGGTGATGTGTTTTTCAATATTTTCCTGCACCAGCATACCGTTCAGTTTTTTAATCAACTCACGTGGTGATTTGGAACGACCATGAAAAGCCGCCATCCATGATGTCAGCAAGCTGCTGGTAACGCCATGACCTGATACATCGGCCAGGTAAAACATGATTTCCTTATCGCTAATCTTCCAGTAGTCATACCAATCTCCAGAAAGATAGGCTGAGGGCTGGAAAAAGGTTTCAACCTGATAGTTTTGTAGCTCAATGGGGTTGGGCAGAAGACGTTGTTGCAGCTCTGCAGCCGAAGGCAGATCACGGCTGTCCTGATTTCTTTTATACTGGGCATCAATTTTTTGCAGGGCCAGTAAAGGATTTGCGGGGAGCTTATTCCAGATCCAGCCTGCCAGTGCACCCTGTTCCCAAGCTTGGGACAACTCAGTACCTTCGGTTTCCATGGCCAAGACAATGGTTGGGAAATTCCATTTGTAGTGTAGATAGTCATGTACGTCAGCAATTGCAAGAATTGTCGGGTCGTACAACTCATGATGATCCAGATCAATCATTTGCACATCAGGAAGTGTGGCAAGAACTTGGTCAAGATAGGTAATATCACGAGCCGGTTGAATAAAATACATAAGAAATGGGGGTGATCCTGAAGTTGTCTTTTAAGCGTTACTATAACAAGCTATTGATTACCAGCGTATCTTTTTTGCTGGTAATCGTAATGCCACAGCCAGATTAGCGATCCTGGAACGATGGTTCAGTTTCATTGAAGCTCTCTTCTTCAATGTCATCTTCAAACTCATCATCAAAATCCATAAACAGGTTTTCTGCCTCTAAGCCTTTTTTCTCAGCAATGGCATAACTGGTACGTTGTAAGTAAATATCACGGATCTGAGCATATTTATCACCCGTTAATACCCCTTCAATTTCCAGTAATTGTGAACGTGCATCAATGCCACGCCAGAGTTGATCACCCCAGTATAAGCCATCCTGATCGTCTAAAAGGTATTTCTGAGGGCGTGCTTGACTGTCAACTGCCATGCCGAGACCATCACGAATTGTACTTGGGCCAAAAACCGGTAAAACCAGATAAGGGCCTGAAGGTACGCCATAATAGCCTAAGGTCATGCCAAAGCGTTCCTTTTCACTTGAAAGCCCTAAGCGACGGGCTGGATCAGCCAAACCTAAAGTCGTGAGCGTATTAATGGTAAAACGTCCCAGTGATTTGGCTGCACGTGCAGGGCGGCCCTGAATCAGCTGATTGACCATATTCCAGGGTTCGCCCAGGTTGTCGCGAAATTGGCTATAAGAGTCGCGAACATCTTCTGGCACTTTTTCAGTATATTGAACTGCTAAGGGACGCACTACACTACGGTCAATTGCGTCATTAAACTGGAAGACTTTGCGGTTCCAGGGTTGGAACGGATCTTTTTGTTCATCTGCCTGGCTGGCACTGGCATTAACATTGAGTTTTTCTTTCCAGACAACCAGCGTCTTTTTGTATTCGGCAGTTTCACTGCTGGATTCAGTCGAATCAACGTCTACCTCGGTAGAGTGGGGAGGCAAGTCTGCTAAGACTTCGGCATGTGCAGGTTCATCTGTTGCGAGATTTTCTGCATATACCAAAGAGCTGCTAGCTAAACTAATTAAACCAGCATAAAGATAAGAGGAATGACGCATAGCAAATTCCAGAAGTTCTATTTAGTAACGTGGCGAAACTGATTAAAGTATAAAAATAATAAACGTGAATATATGTCTATAGTCTCTATTTAATCAAATTTGACCAAATAATGAATGAAAAAATCGTAAAAGATTAAAAAATAAACATACGTAGAGATTTTTTTAAAAAAGGTGTTGCAAGGGATCTGAAATGCTGTAGAATGCACATCCATCGGCAGTGATGAAGATTAAAACTTC
>CANQWW010000060.1 GCA_947627655.1 uncultured Acinetobacter sp.
CTTTAGCATTTACTACAACTTGTTGTTGGTATGCTTTGTATTCAGGTGCCATTGCTTCTTTGAAGCAGATCGCTTTCGCTGCTACCGCGTGAACCAGAGGACCACCTTGGTTGCCTGGGAATACAGCAGATTGAAGTTTTTTCTCAATCTCTTCGTTTGCTTTCGCCAGAATCAGACCTGAACGCGGACCACGCAGTGTTTTATGTGTCGTTGTCGTTGTTACGTCAGCAATTTGCACTGGGCTTGGGTAAACACCAGCAGCAACAAGGCCAGCAACGTGCGCCATATCGACGAACAAGTAAGCGCCAACTTTGTCCGCGATTTCACGGAAACGTTGCCAATCCACGATTTGGCTGTACGCAGAGAAACCAGCCACGATCATACGTGGTTTATGTTCAACTGCTAGACGTTCAACTTCTTCGTAATCGATCTCGCCAGTTTCCGGGTTTAGACCGTATTGAATCGCGTTATACGTTTTACCAGAGAAGCTGACTTTTGCACCATGAGTCAAGTGACCACCGTGAGCCAGACTCATCCCTAGAACGGTATCGCCCGGGTTTAAAAGCGCAAGATAAACGGCTGCGTTTGCTTGTGAACCTGCGTGTGGTTGAACGTTAGCATAGTCAGCACCAAAAAGTTCTTTAGCACGGTCAATGGCCAATTGTTCAATGACGTCTACATATTCACAACCGCCATAGTAGCGTTTGCCTGGGTAGCCTTCCGCATATTTGTTAGTGAGTTTTGATCCTTGAGCTTCCATTACTGCTGGTGAGCAATAGTTTTCTGAAGCAATTAACTCAATGTGCGCTTCTTGGCGAGCATCTTCGTTTGTAATTGCTTGAGCTAATTCTGGATCAAATTCAGCAATAGAGATATTGGCAAACATTAGCGAGGTCCTATGAATTTAGGGCTTTTAAGCCGTGCTAAGATTGGCGCGTATTGTAACATGAAGTTTGCGGTTTTCGACCATGATCTTGCTGCTGTTTTTCATAAATTTATTTCATTTTAAAAATTCAGTGTACTCATAAGTGGTAAAATCAAATGATTGAATTAAAAATAGAGATTTAAAATCGTTTCATTTTTAGCAGCTACACCATTTCCCCAACTGCACAAGCCTAACTTTCTCTATTTATAAGCAGCTGACTTTCATCATGAGTTTGATCTTGAACGATGTGGATTGAAAGATAAGCATTGCACAAACAGACTAGAAAATTAAAGTTTGATGCTCCCCAAACCCTCACTAACCCTCCACAAAGAAAGACTGTATTTAAAATAAGTATGCATCAGCGTGACAGTCACCACATCTATGAACTAAATAAACTTCCGACTCTTCAAGGGATTTTCAGATTGGCTGTAACAGACTTTTTTGATGCTCAAATTGCAAATAAAGATAACCGTTTTGTGCTACTGAAATGCGATCAGTCTCCTACGACCATTTTCAAATATCGCGATGGAGCTAAAGCCATAAAACGGCTGAACCGCGCAGATGGTTTGGCTTTAGCGCTGTCTCAAGTGCTCATTTCAGTAGATGCCCTTAAAAAAGACAATTTAGCGCTCTTTTCGGCAGAAAAATAAGCTTTTATTGGCTTTAATCACAGCATTTTCGTCATTTTCTCGTTAATATGACATGCATAGATAAACACATGGTGCACCGTGATGCAGGCAATTATTCTCGATACTGAAACGCATACTTTAAATGGTCAGCCCATTGAAATTGCTTATGCACCTGTAGATATTCTGGATCATAAAATCAGTCTGGATAAAAGTCAGCTGTTTGATCAGTTGTACAGCTGTGATGAACCGATTTCTTTTGCAGCCATGGCGGTGCATCATATTCTGGAATCGGAACTAGCGGGGCAGCCGCATTACAGCACTTTTAAGCTGCCACAAGAAACCACCTATATTATTGGCCACAATATTGACTATGACATTCGTGCCATTGAGAAATGTGGTGTAGATACGACAAGTATTAAAGCGATTTGTACTTTGGCCTTAGCACGCCATGTCTGGCCAGATGCAGAAGCACATAATATTTCGGCGCTCATTTATATGATTACCCGTGGTAGTGACCGGGCCCGTGAGATGATCCGTAAGGCGCATCGTGCCGATATGGACATTATTTTAACTGCCAACATTCTGATGCATATTGTGCATCATTTAAAAATTAGCAGCATCGAAGCGCTTTATCAAGCTTCCGAAGAGGCCCGTATTCCACGCAGCATCAATTTTGGTAAGCACCGTGGCACCGCTATTGCAGAGCTACCTGCGGATTATGTGCAGTGGTTATTACGTCAAGAAGAACTTGATCCTTACCTGCGTAAAGCTCTAGAAAATACAGCGATTGCAACACTCTAATTCTGTTCAAGTTTGTTCAGCCTTTGAGCATATGTCTTGCATGCATTGACCTCGACCTGAGTCCCTCACCGAGATTCAGGTCGGGTTCGCTCTCTCGAAACAACCCTTAAATATCTAATCAATGTCACGATTCTCTCTCTTGCAAAAAGTTCTACGCTTCCCAACAAACTTAATCTGCGGTTTTAATCAATTAGTCTTGTTATAACCCGCTGGAAATACTGCAAACAAATCATTTTTCTTAGACTTTTGACATCTCACTATATGTTTAAAATCAATAAATATTAAATCCATATCTAAATCATCTATATGAAATAGAGTCATTTTATTTTTTTCATCTCAATCTGGACCTAAACTTTTCGACTTTCGCGGTATGGCTATTTTAAAGCAATAAAGCCATATCAACAGTTATGATTTAATTTTCCCGCAATGACTATGCAAGATTATTTAAAATTTGATGCCTTTGACAATCCCATGCAACTGAGTAAGGTGGGCAATTGGGTGATTACGTTTATCAGCCCCGCAGAGCAAAAAACCGCTGTTGAACTGGCGATCACTTACGTACTACCCCGACAATTCAGCACAGCATTACAAGCACGTCGTGTGCTGATTCAACAAAGTGAAATTGAAAATTACTGGCTGATTCAAGCTATTGAATGCTTCGACAGTCAGACCAATCAGGAAGTTTGTTTAACGCCTGACAACGACATGGCTCAGCAAACCTTGCAGCAGATTCTGGCAGAATTTGCGCGCTATGATGTCGAAGTTCAGCTAGAGAAAATGTAATTTACTCAAGTGTAGGCAAGTGATGGTGGAGCGGTACTTGAACTATCCAGCATTCAGGATTTTTACCTGCAATCCGGTTAAGCTTAAGTCATACTGATAATAACAAGATGACCTCAACCATGCACTTTGCCCAACATTCTACCCCACATCACAACAGTCAAGCTCTGGTACTTACCCACCTCTATCCGACACTGCAACAATGTCTGGATGTATTCAACCTTAAACAATCTCAAAGCCAGTTAAAACTCACAACTGATCCACTCTCGGAAGAATATGGGCTCATCCAGCACGCTCAGAGAGGTCAAGTCATTCAACATATCCGTCTCAAGACTAAGGAGCTTAACGCGACGGATCCTTTGCAACGCTATTATGTGTTGTCATTTATTCTAAATCAGTTGAAATAAAAAGCTGCCGATAAAAAAGCTCATCATTCGATGAGCTGGCTTTTTTCATAACCGAATCAAACCGTATGACTGCCGTGTCATGTCCCGAGTATTAATGCTCTAAAATACGGTAAATGCAATCCGTCCGTTCACTGGTAAATAACAATTCGATTGTTGGCCGGATGATTTCTCCATCAACCGTAATATATTCCACCTGTTGAGCCAGACGCTGAGAAGGATCATTATGTTTGGCACCCGCACGTAATAAGGCTTTCACCTCAAGTATTTTGCCGTACTGGTTTTTAACTTTTACATCAATCATTTCTTCTGTCATTGCGGCACCCTCCCTCATTTTTAAATTATTTAATTTTGCCTGTCTGATTTCTTATAACATAGTTATGAAAAAGGCTAAGGACGAAAATGTAAGATTTTTTAGCAAGATAAGTTTATCTAAAGAATTTACTTAAAATCTGCGAGATTATTAAAGTTAAATTTTTCCTTTACAAATATCTGGCCCGATAAAAGTTTGACCATAAAAAAGCCCGCATCACTGCGGGCTCTGTGTTGGATGGCTAGTGCTAGATTTATTGCCGAAATATTCAGCTCAACTAACTGTCATTGATCCGTCCAACTGTATAGTAGCGTCGTTTGATTTTATGACCTACCGTAGTTTCAATATAGATTTCAGAGGGCTTTAAAGCAAGACCTGCTTACACTTCTAAAATTATGTTCAACAATTATTACATTGTGATTTTTCTAAAATCAGCTAGTCTTTCAGTCGGCTTAATTTAAGTGATTCAACATCAAATAGATAATCTTGCCGCATCCTATTTATTATGAATCAAGAACAGGCTTTCACCACTCCGCTCTACGGCTTTAACATCACGTCAGCTCAAGCTTTTACTAAAACTGATCGGCTTGAATCATGACTTTCACTTGATGTTCTGGTTAAGCCAGGCTACATCCAGATCATAGATTGCCAAATTAGCTCATTCTATTTTCTAACCACAAACGAATATAATCTTGATCTTCATTGCCTGATTCAACTGCTACGGCTTATATCGTTGATGTAATCTTCTGCTGATCAATCTCTAGCAACCTCATCTTATGGCGCATTGCTCCTAAAACTGGCTTTATAAATTAAGCATGTAGATTCGATCGAATTTAGACACTTGTTCCACTTGATTTTGAAAGGTGCTCTGTAGCAACTTCCCTCTTACATTCGTCTTGAATATTGCAATAAAAAACCGGCCTGAATACCAGCCGGTTTTTTATATCTGGGTTTGAATAATTGGCTTAACCCGGAATCATTTCAGTCACAGGTTCACGTGCCCAAACGCGGTGCTTCATAATCAGCTGCTTGAACTCTGTTGCGACTGCTTTAAAGTCTGGATGCACCAAAGTACCTTCATCTGCTACCAGGCCTAGCGTATTAATCAGATCGGATTTTTCGCCTAACAAGACTATTGGCTTAAGATGCACATAGGCTTCAATCAGGTAATGTTTAGCTACGCCATCTTTTAAGACCAGATCATAGTTATCACCATCGACCATCACCACTGCATCATACAGCACTGATGGCTCAGCTTTTTGCATTCCATCTGCTGGTATCTCGACGTTATTAGCGTTCAGCACCGGTGCTGGCGTTGGTGCAAGCACTTCAGCAATTGCACTTTCTTCTTTCGCCCAGGCCAAAATTGCGTCTACATTTGCCTGATTCACTTTCGGATGCACCAGTACCGCGATCTTTTTACCTTTAATATCGGGTGAAGGGAAAGCTTCCAGAGATAAACGTGCAGATGGTGTCACTTCCGCTAACTCGACATTAAGTTTTTCTGCTGGAATCACGATGCCAAGTTGATCTGCAACCTGTTGTGCCAGATCCAGGTCAATATTGCACAGGATGTCCAACACTTCTCGTTCACGAATATAAACACGCTCAACTTTACTTAACTCAAACACATAGGCATCCACGACATGTTTCTGCTCATATGGCGCCAGGCTGCGATAATACAAACGGGTCTGAGTAAAATAGTCACCAAAAGACTCACTGCGGTCACGGATCTTACGTTCATCAATACGTTCGACATAACTCTCAAAACCACCATTAGATGCTGCTGGTGTGGTTTCCATTGGCCAGTTATTATCTATTGAGTTTGGCTCATAAGAGGCTTGGCCACGATGAATGGCGCGTTGATGATAACCATCGCGCTGATGATTATGGAACGGACATACTGACTGATTAATGGGAATCTGATGGAAGTTTGGCCCACCAAGACGAAGCAGCTGGGTATCGGTATATGAAAAGATTCGGGCTTGCAGCAAAGGATCATTAGAGAGATCTATACCCGGAACAATATGCGCTGGACAGAATGCCACCTGCTCTGTTTCTGCAAAGAAATTTTCCACGTTCCGGTTTAATACAAAACTGCCGATAGGTGTAATCGGTACCAATTCTTCTGGAATAATTTTCGTTGCATCCAAAAGATCAAAGTCATATTTAAACTCATCTGCTTCTGGAACAATCTGTACACCCAGTTCCCATTCAGGATAGTTCCCTGACTCAATGGCATCATATAAGTCACGACGATGGAAATCCGGATCACGACCTGCCAGGATTTGTGCCTCATCCCAAATCAGCTGGGTCAGACCTTGTTTTGGTGTCCAATGGAACTTCACAAAGACTGCCTCACCATCGGCATTGATCATACGGAAGGTATGTACACCAAAGCCTTGAATAGAACGGAAATTTCGAGGAATTGCACGGTCTGACATTGCCCACATGACGGCGTGTGCGGATTCCGGCACCAGAGAGACGAAGTCCCAAAAGGTATCATGCGCACTTTGTGCCGTCGGGATTTCATTATGAGGTTCAGGCTTTAATGCATGCACGAAATCCGGGAATTTAATCCCATCCTGAACAAAAAAGACCGGTGCATTATTACCCACCAGGTCATACACCCCTTCCTGAGTATAAAACTTGATGGCAAAACCACGAATATCACGGACGGTATCGGCAGAACCACGTGGACCTTGTACCGGAGAGAAACGGACAAAGATCGGTGTTTCACGCTCAGTATCGGTTAGGAAGCCAGCTTTGGTAAATTGCTCATTGCCAGGATAAGCCTTAAAGACGCCATGTGCACCGACACCACGTGCATGCACAATACGCTCAGGAATACGCTCATGGTCAAAATGGATCATTTTTTCCTGAAATATAAAATCTTCCAGTAATGTTCCACCACGGGCACCCGCTCTTAGGCTATTTTGGTTATTGGAGATTTTAACCCCCCTGATTGGTGGTTAGTGCCTGGCCGGTATGCATCAAGCTGGGCGTTTTTCTCATTGTGGTTTTTTAAATCTGGGCGATCAGTGCCGGCTAGTTCACTTTTGCTTGCTTTCATGTGACTTCCCTTATATTACCTTTTTGATAAAAACAAATATGGCGTTAAGCTTTTGTTTTCCATCTTCATTATTTATATGGCAGCGATTATTACTTGCATAAAAGTGTTATATCGCTGCTCGGGCGCCTTTCTAAAATACTATGGGCCATATCCTGAAGTTGTAGTGCTTTGTGACACTGTGTATTGATCGCTTAAGGTTTAATAGCTGGAGTGTATGTTATGTATTTAATTCATCATTAAGGAACTACCCAACAACCTTAATTGCAAATATTTATTGCTCGAAATGCATTGATAAATAATATTTTTATAAATTATCCTGAATTAAATATTAATTTATATTGAATATATTTATATAAGGTGTATGATATATCTCATATACAAAGTCTTGTAATTCAATTTTCTCTAAGTATCGTCGTTTTTAGTTATTTTTAAGCATTCGTTTTTTCAGATTATCATTTCAATTCTTTTCTATTTCTGCATATTTTCGTTAATCAAGTTCGAAAAATATTAAAATTCAAAAAGGTTATCTTATGTCTAATACAGTTACTGGTACCGTTAAATGGTTCAATGAAACTAAAGGTTTTGGTTTTATTCAGCAAGAATCAGGTCCAGACGTTTTTGCTCATTTCCGTGAAATCAGCGGTTCAGGCTTTAAAACACTTTCAGAAGGACAACGCGTGTCTTTCAGTGTGGTTGAAGGCCAAAAAGGTCCAAACGCTGTGAATATTACTGCGCTTTAAGCAGCACTTATATTCTGCTGTGGGAGCCTGATTATAGGCTCCTTTTCAATTTTGAAAATCCCTTTTTATCTTATTTGCAAAATAGGATAAATATTAAAATAATAGGTAACACCATGAATCAATTTAACAATTTAATTGCAAAAGCCTCGAATGGCACTGAAATCTTAGTTTCTCTCATTCCTTTAAATAAACAGCAAAATACTCATCAGGGATTTAAATGGGTGGAAGTCGGGAAAAGAGTTTTATTAGACTCTGGCATCGTAGTCGACCTAAATCTGGACGGTCGTTCTTTTTATACTTGTAGCAATGAGCTTTTCAAATTTAAAAACCGAGTGATTTAATTTAGTAAATTAAGCTTTAAGGCCTAACTGTCCCACTCTATGCTTGTGACAATATCTGACTCGGCTAAATCCGGGTCTTTTTTATGTAAAAAATAAGACCCCATAATAATTTCGATAAAGCTTTTATCATTTGATTTCTTGTCATATCGTAATGATTTTCTTTTTAATACTGCTCATTTATACTGCAAAGATGATATAGATTAAGAGCAGTTAATGAAAAAAATACTCGCCTCCCTACTCTTTACCACTCTTGTATTGATGAGTGGCTGTGAAAAGCAACCTGAAGCTTCGCTCACGAATCAATCAGATTCAGCGCTTACTAAGCAGTTTGAAGCAGCCGATGAAAAAATTAGCCAATATCTGGATCAGCTGGATCATCCCGACACGCTACTAGAGCAACGCAAGCAAATCATCTGCAAAGACTGGCCTGAAGTTTATGAACAGCAATATAGCCCTGCCCTAATCAAGCTCGCTCCTGAATATACTGCGGAAAAATTACAGCAGGATTTTGAACTTGCTGCGAACTATTATAAGGAAAAGGATAAAATCAGCTGTAACCAATAAATGATAATTCTTGTGGCTGATCAATGTGAAAATAAAGACTGAACGATCTCAGGGGGTCACTGGTTCAATTGCATCACTTATATAAGATAACAATCACTTGCAAAACCTTCATAATGATACTCTAGTAATAATAAATGGTTCTTACTATAAATTGTGTAGTTGCACTATTTTTCCTCTACAGGAATGTCTCTAATAACACCCTCCCATTGCTTCACTGGGCAGAACCTGTAATCGGCGCAAGATAGCAGCGATAAAGAATTTAGACAGTTTTTTTCACAAGTGGCACTTCTTAAAGAAAATAATCTCTCATCGGTGAATTATAAAAGCAGATTATCATCTCAATAGCACAAATGGATCCAATAATAACTTTTTAACGCTTTTAATGTTGACTACATGTATAATAAGTCATAAATTGGATCCAATTGATAAGGAGATCATAACATGTTTATTAAAAATGCCTGGTATGTAGCAGCCCGTCCTGAAGAAGTGATGGAAAAACCATTGGGTCGTCAGATCTGTGGTGAAAAAATGGTGTTTTATCGCGGTAAAGAGAATAAGGTCTATGCGGTAGAAGATTTTTGTCCACATCGCGGTGCTCCTTTATCTTTAGGCTTTGTAGAAGATGGCAATCTGGTCTGTGGTTATCATGGATTAGTTATGGGTTGTGATGGCAAGACAATTGCTATGCCTGGACAACGTGTTCGTGGTTTTCCATGTAATAAAAGTTACAGTGTTGTAGAAAAATTTGGTTTTATCTGGGTATGGCCAGGTGATCAGTCACTTGCAAGTGAAGATCAGTTACCAGAACTGGAATGGGCAGATAACCCTGAATGGGCTTATGGTGGTGGCTTGTTCCATATCAATTGCGATTATCGTCTGATGATTGACAACCTGATGGATCTTACACATGAAACTTATGTGCACTCAGCCAGTATTGGACAAAAAGAAATTGATGAAGCTGTCCCTACTACCCGTGTAGATGGAGATCATGTCATTACAGAACGTCATATGGAAAATATCTACGCACCTCCCTTCTGGCAAATGGCATTAAGAGGTAACAATCTCGCTGATGATGTTCCTGTAGACCGTTGGCAGATCTGTCATTTCTTTGCGCCAAGTAATGTACATATTGAGGTTGGCGTAGCCCATGCAGGTAAAGGTGGTTATCAGGCAGATCCCGAACATAAAGTGTCTTCTATCGTCGTGGACTTTATTACGCCTGAGACAGAAACCTCTCACTGGTATTTCTGGGGCATGGCTCGCCACTTCCAGCCAGAGAATGCTGAACTGACAGGCCAGATCCGTGAAGGTCAAGGCAAGATTTTCTCGGAAGATCTGGACATGCTGGAACAGCAACAACAGAACCTGCTGCGCTATCCTGACCGTAAGTTGTTAATGCTGAATATTGATGCGGGCGGAGTACAAGCGCGTAAAGTGATTGATCGCCTGATCAGTCAAGAACAGATTAATGAGATTGCAGGCAAAGACCACATTCCGTCAGTTACGCTTGGTTAAATGGTTAAAGTTTTAAGACAGTATTTTGATTTTTCAGTTTAGGAGCGGTACTCACATGGAAGTGACCATTCATCAGATCCATCAACACAACTCTCAAATCAATTCATTTGAGCTAATGAGTCGTAATGGAGAACCTCTGCCTCCTTTTAAAGCAGGCGCACATATTGATGTACATATGGGTGAAGGCTTAATACGCCAATATTCTTTGGCGAATTGCAGCAGTGAACAGCACCGCTATGTGATTGGTGTATTGAATGATCCCAACTCACGTGGTGGCTCACGCTTTATGCATGAACAGTTACAAACGGGGCAACGTATTCAGATCAGTGAACCGCGTAACCTGTTTGAACTGGACACAGAGCTTGAACATGCAATCCTATGTGCAGGCGGGATTGGGATTACACCAATTTTGGCAATGGCTAAAGAATTAAAACGACTGAATAAATCTTTCAAACTATTTTACTTTGTTAAAACCCGTTCCGCACTGGCTTTTCAAGAAGATCTCAATCTTCTCGGTGATTCAGTTTATCTGCATATTGATGATGAAGCAGCCACACATTGCAACTTACCCGCTGCACTTGTTCAGGCTGACTCGGCACATCATGTGTATGTCTGTGGTCCACAAGGCTTTATGGATTTTGTGATTCAGACTGCGCAACAGCAATCCTGGCCTGAAACCCATATTCATAAAGAACATTTCAGTGCACCTGCGATTAATACCAGTGAAGATGGTAGTTTCAGCATTAAAGTTCAAAAAACTGGACAATTGATTCATGTTGCACAGGACCAGACTGCTGTACAAGCACTTGAAGCTGCTGGCGTGAATATTCCTGTTTCTTGTGAACAAGGAATTTGTGGAACCTGTTTAGTGAATGTAATCGAAGGTGAAATTGACCACCGAGATATGTATTTAACCGAAGAAGAACAGGCAGCTCAGGATCAATTTACCCCATGCTGTTCACGTGCCAAATCTAAAATGCTGGTTATCGATCTTTAAAGAAATACAAACTGCTAATTCCTTAAAACTAGCAGTTTAACCTTTCTCCACTTTCCGCCCTTCTGCACCCTCAGAAGGGATTTTTTATTTAAAGAAAAAACTTAACTTTAAGCTGGCAGCTCAGCGTTAAAAATAGAACGCATCATATCGCCCAGAGTGACTACATAACTATGTTCACGCATTAGACTCTCTGCTCGTGCCGAATCACGATTTTTCAACGCATTAAAAATGGCACAGTGTTGAATATGGGCATGATGCAGACGGCGAATTTCTGAGAGTGGATTGTTTTTATCATAAGTTAAGGCTTGGGCAGAAGCCATCGGGAGCTGATTATTCTTACTCAGGGCCTGCACAATCGCGATGTTGTCTGAACCCTGAATAATTGTATTATGAAAAATCGTATTGTAATGATGATATGTTTCAATATCTGCATTGCTCAGTTCAGTTTTTTTAAATATTGGCTCTATTCGGGTAATGCACTGCATCAACTGCTCTTGTTGCTGTGTACTTAAGCCCTTTTCTGCCAGTTTTTTCGCTGCCAGGCCTTCAAGCACGCCGCGAACTTCAAGCGCATCCTGAATCAACTTCGGCGAAATTTCTCTGACCGTATAACCACGGGTCGGATTTTTCAGTAACAAGCCTTCTTGTTCAAGCAGTCTGAATGCCATACGAACTGGTTGGCGTGAAACTCCAAGCATTTCCGCTGTTGGAATTTCGGCCATGCGAGCACCACCTGGAAATTCACCTGAAATGATCATTTTTCTAAGTTCAATCAGTACTTGCTGACCTGATGACATGGACTTACTCATTTTTGATATATGTACTGATGCTACCGGGTGAACGCAAATAATTCAACAAAAGTCATAAGGATCCAATTCTACTTATAGGACTTTAGCTTCCTTATAAACAGATATTGAAAAAGTATTCGGCCAAAACTGAATCCAGTTTAATTGGGTAGAAATTTATTCTTCCTGAGAATTTTGCAAATTAGTGGCCATGATTTCAAGATTATTCCGGATCAGAAAGGCCAGATTGATATCCACGCCCTTGAGCATCGTTTGTTCCAGTTCCTGAACTATAGCTCGACACTCACTTAATTTAGCGAGTCCTTCCTGAGTAACATTCACCAGAATACGGCGGCCATGAGAAGGATCTGACTCCTTACTGATCCAGCCACTACTTAATAAATCCTGCAAAATTTTATTGGTCGACTGCGGTTTAATAAATGAACGCTCTGCCAGTTTGGCATTAGAGAGATTTCCTTTTGCCGCCAGTACAGACAGTGCCGTGAACTGAGGTAAAGTAATATCTAAAGGCTTTAGGCGTTCATTCAGTAATTTACTGATGATACGATCTACACGAGCAATCATATAGCTCAAGGTGGGTAACTGATTTAACTGATGTTCCATATTATTTAATTCAACCTTAAGTCCTAACCATAAAAAAAAGTATGGCTAAAAAGCCATACTTGAGTCATCCCATTACTGAGTTGACGTATTTAATACAGGGACCTGCCGTGACACTTTTGGTTTACGCACCAAGAATAATGCTGCAATTGCCGCGATCAAGATCAATGGAATACTGGCACCAATGACCATTGCCGAACTAGAACCCATCGACAGTAGTGCCCCGGCAAAGAGCGGGCCAGCGAAAGAGCCAATACGCCCCACGGCGACTGCTGCTCCCACACCAGTACCTCGCATTTCTGTAGGATAAAACATAGCAGCAAGCCCATATAGCGCCGACTGGCCACCTACAATGAATAATCCACAGCCCACAGCCGATAAAGACAGTAATGCAACCGTAGGGGAAATTGCAAGACAGCACAGTGAAATAAGAATACCGACATAGATAAGTTTTATTACGAAACTCATGCGTAACTTATCCAGTAATACGCCCATTAGAATTGAGCCAAAAATACCGCCAATATTGTAGCCAATCTGAACATAGTTTGCTTCAGTCTTTCCTAAGCCCTGTGCTCCCATCAATAACGGTAACCAGTTAAGCAAGAAATACAGTACTACTAGGGTAAAGAAGAAACTGACCCAGATCTGAATCGTAGAAAACCGTCGCTCTTTAGCAAATAATACTTCAAAAAATGGTGTACTCGGCTTGTTTTGTTGCGCTGAAAGGTATGCACTTGATTCAGGCAAAAATTTCATTAGTAACGGGATAAGTAGAATTGGAGCGAATCCACCGACATAGAATATATGTCGCCATTCAGCGTCACCCGCCAAGGCCATTGCTACGAATGAGGTCATCATTCCACCAAAAGGAATACCACTGTACATGATACTGACTGCGGTACCCTTATATTTTTCAGAGACTGCTTCCGATGCCATGGTAATCATCATTGGTAAAGCACCGCCCATCCCCAAACCCGTTAAAAAGCGAATCAGGAGAAGTAAGCTATAGTCACTAGCATATGCGGTCAGTACAGACATCACGCCAAAGATTAAAATACTGATTAAGAGAACCGCTTTACGTCCAATTTTATCTGCATATCGGCCACCTAGTAGTGCACCAGGCAAGGTTCCTAAAATTGCGGCACTGAATGCCCATGCCATTTGGGCATTGTCCAGGCCAAACTCCGCTCGCATCCGTGGTGCTGCGACGCCCATCGATTGAAGATCAAAGCCTTCAAACACTGCAATCGCAAAACACAATACGAGTGTAAGCGTGGCTTTGCCTTTGCTACTTACACTATGTTCCATTCGTTATTGTCCTTTAGAATTTTTTAATTCATACACTTCCTATGTATTGCCTTCCGTCCTAAGCAACTCAAAAAATATCACCTAAACTTATAATTTAATCAATATATATTTTAATTTTTTTATAATTTAAATATTTATTTTATTAAATTACAATCAATTATAAATTATTTTAAAAATATTCAAAATAAAGCTTGAATGTAAGTTTAACTGATATTAAATTAAATCTCATCAGGACATAAAACGAACATTAAGGAGTAATACATGTCTTATCAAAACCGCTGGGAAACTGTTGATGTACAAGTTGATGCAGGTATTGCATGGGTGACTTTAAATCGCCCAGAAAAGAAAAATGCAATGAGTCCAACCCTCAATAAAGAAATGATTGATGTACTCGAAACTTTAGAACTTGACCCAGCAGCAAAAGTGCTTGTTTTGACGGGTGCTGGTGATTCATGGACAGCGGGCATGGATTTGAAAGAGTATTTCCGCGAAGTCGATAATCAACCAGAGATTTTCCAGGAACGTATTCGTCGTGATGCATCTCGCTGGCAGTGGCATTTACTTCGTTTCTATTCAAAACCAACCATTGCAATGGTAAACGGCTGGTGCTTTGGTGGCGGTTTCTCTCCATTGGTTGCATGTGATCTTGCCATTGCAGCAGACGAAGCAACTTTTGGTTTATCTGAAATCAACTGGGGAATCCCACCAGGCAACTTGGTAAGCAAAGCAATGGCGGACACTGTTGGCCACCGTACTTCTATGTACTACATCATGACGGGTAAAACCTTCTCAGGTGTTGAGGCTGCCAACATGGGCTTAGTCAATAAGAGTGTTCCACTTGCGCAACTTCGTGCTGAAGTGACTGAACTGGCCAATAACTTACTGGAGAAAAACCCAGTGGTACTACGTACTGCGAAAAATGGTTTCAAACGTTGTCGTGAACTGACATGGGAACAGAATGAAGACTACTTATATGCCAAACTGGATCAATGTAATCATCGTGATGATGAAGGTGGTCGTGAACAGGGTTTGAAGCAATTCCTTGATGACAAGTCAATTAAACCAGGTCTTCAAGCTTACAAACGCCCTGCTTAAGCAGTCTCAATATTTATTCGTCATGATGGACATGTAAGGAAACATTTGCCATGCAAAACGTACAGTTACTTATTCACGGTCAATCCGTTGCAGCAAGTTCAGGACAAACTTTTGAAAGAATCAGTCCGATCGATGGTTCAGTTGCTTCAATTAGCGCTGCTGCAAC
>CANQWW010000061.1 GCA_947627655.1 uncultured Acinetobacter sp.
ATACCAGGATGTTCTGAATAAAGAACGCCGTGGTGACTATCTGGGTGGTACTGTGCAAGTTATTCCACACATTACTGACAATATTAAAGAACGTGTCCTTCGCGCTGGTGAAGGTTATGACGTTGCGATCGTTGAGATCGGCGGTACAGTAGGTGACATCGAATCTCTCCCATTCATGGAATCTGTACGTCAGTTAATGGTTGAACTTGGTCACAAGCGCACGATGCTTATGCACTTAACGTTGCTCCCATACATTAAGTCTGCAGCAGAGTTGAAAACCAAGCCAACTCAACACTCAGTAAAAGAACTACTGTCGATTGGTATTCAGCCAGACATTCTGATCTGTCGTACTGAACATGATGTTGATGCCGACACGACCCGTAAAATTGCACTGTTCACTAACGTTGAAGCACGTGCGGTTGTGGTGTGTAAAGATGCACGTTCAATTTACCAGATCCCACGTACCTTCTATGAGCAAAATGTTGACGATTTAATCTGTGAACGTTTTGGTTATAACGACCTTCCTGAAGCGGATTTAACCGATTGGGACAACGTTGTAGAAGCACTATTGAACCCTGAATACACAGTACGTGTTGCGATGGTGGGTAAATATGTTGAGCTTCCAGATGCATATAAATCTGTGAACGAAGCACTTCTACATGCCGGTATTCAAAACCGTGTTAAAGTACAAATCGACTACGTGAATGCAGAAGAGCTTGAAAGCTTAGACGTAAACGACGTATTGAAAGATGCTGACGCGATTCTGGTGCCAGGTGGTTTTGGTGAACGTGGTACTGAAGGCAAAATGCAGGCGATTCAATACGCACGTGAAAACAGCGTACCATTCCTGGGTATCTGTTTAGGTATGCAGTTGGCAGTAATTGAATACGCACGTAACGTTGCAGGCATTGCAGATGCAACGTCGACTGAATTTAACCGTTCAACCAAGTCTCCATTGATTGGTTTAATTACTGAATGGTTAGACGAGCGTGGCGAAGTTCAACAACGTAATGCTGATTCTGATCTTGGCGGTACCATGCGTTTAGGTGCTCAAAAATCTGAACTGGTTTCTGGTACCAAGACTGCTGAAGTTTACGGTTCTGATGAAATTATCGAACGTCACCGTCATCGCTACGAAATGAATAACCGTTATATCCCAGTGCTGGAAGAAAAAGGCATGAAGATTTCAGGTTATTCACCAGTACAACATTTAGTAGAAACTGTTGAAATTCCTGCACATCCTTGGTTTATTGCAGTACAATTCCACCCGGAATTTACCAGCTCACCACGTGATGGCCATCCATTATTTGCCGGTTTCATTGACGCTGCGAAAAAACAGTATCAAAAAACCCACTAATTAATTGGTATCAGGACACAACTAGGAAGTTTAAATGTCGCAATTAAAACCACAAGAGATTGTACGTTTAGGCGATATACAAATGGCAAATCATTTGCCATTTGTATTATTCGGCGGAATGAACGTACTCGAGTCCAAAGATCTGGCTTTTGAAATTGCAGAAACCTATGTGGATATCTGTAAACGTCTGGGTATCCCATATGTTTTTAAAGCCAGCTTTGATAAGGCCAACCGTTCAAGCTTGAACTCGTTCCGTGGGCCTGGCCTCGAAAAAGGGATCGAGTGGTTAGCTGACATTAAAAAACACTTTAATGTACCGATCATTACCGATGTACATGAGCCATATCAAGCGGCGCCTGTGGCAGAAGTGGCGGACATTATTCAGTTACCGGCGTTTTTAAGCCGTCAAACTGACCTGGTTGAAGCGATGGCAAAAACAGATGCCATCATCAACATCAAAAAAGCCCAGTTCCTGGCGCCACACGAAATGCGTCATATTCTGCATAAGTGTCTGGAAGCTGGGAATGACAAACTGATTCTTTGTGAACGCGGCTCAGCATTTGGCTATAACAATCTGGTTGTAGACATGCTGGGCTTCGACATCATGAAAGAAATGAATGTGCCTGTGTTCTTTGATGTAACCCATGCACTGCAAACGCCGGGCGGTCGTGCTGATTCTGCTGGCGGTCGTCGTGCGCAAATTACGACACTGGCGCGCTCAGGTATGGCCACGGGCTTAGCTGGTCTGTTCCTGGAAGCACATCCTGATCCAGAAAAAGCCAAATGTGATGGTCCTTGCGCACTGCGCCTGTCACAACTTGAGCCTTTCCTGGCGCAATTGAAAGAATTAGATACCTTGGTTAAAGGTTTCGAAAAGTTAGATACACACTAAGAATGTACCCCCCTTGAGCTGCCGTGAAAACGCAGCTCTTTTAATTAACTGAGGAATTGTTCATGAGCCAAATCGTTGACATTCGTGCACGTGAAATTTTGGACTCTCGTGGTAACCCAACCATCGAAGCAGACGTAATCTTAGCATCTGGCGTAGTTGGCCGTGCATGTGCACCATCTGGTGCTTCAACTGGTTCTCGTGAAGCTTTAGAACTTCGTGATGGCGATAAAGCACGTTATTTGGGTAAAGGTGTTAAAACTGCGGTTAACAACGTAAACACTTTAATCCGTGATGCTTTGTTGGGTAAATCTGTATTCGAACAAAAAGACATCGATAACACGATGATTGCTTTAGACGGTACTGAAAACAAAGAAAAGCTAGGTGCAAACGCAACTTTGGCTGTGTCTTTGGCTGCTGCACGCGCGGCTGCTGATGAAAAGAAAATTCCTCTTTTCCAATACATCGCAGACCTTCGCAATAATACTAATTTGATCATGCCTGTCCCAATGATGAACATCCTGAACGGTGGTTCACATGCAGACAATAACGTGGATATTCAGGAATTCATGATCGAGCCAGTGGGCTTCACTTCATTCTCTGAAGCTTTACGTGCTGGCGCTGAAATTTTCCACTCACTAAAATCAGTTTTAAATAAAAATGGTTTAAATACTGCAGTGGGTGATGAAGGTGGTTTTGCACCTAACCTGCGTTCAAACGAAGAAGCAATTACTGTAATTCTTGAAGCAATTGAAAAAACTGGCTACAAAGCGGGTTCTGACATCATGTTGGCGCTGGACTGTGCATCTTCAGAATTCTACAAAGATGGTCAATACATCCTGGCTGGCGAAGGCAACAAAGCATTCACAAGCAACCAGTTCTCGGACTACCTTGCTGGTCTTGTAAACCAATACCCAATTATCTCGATTGAAGATGGTCTGGACGAATCTGACTGGGAAGGCTGGTCTTACCTGACGTCTATCCTTGGCGACAAAATCCAGTTAGTGGGTGATGACCTGTTTGTAACGAATCCTAAGATTCTGCAACGCGGTATTAATGAGAAAGTGGGTAACTCGATTCTGATCAAGTACAACCAGATCGGTACACTGACTGAAACGCTGGATGCAATTTACCTGGCGAAAGCCAATGGTTACACCACTGTGATCTCTCACCGTTCTGGTGAAACTGAAGATTCTACCATTGCAGATCTTGCAGTTGGTACTGGTGCAGGTCAAATCAAAACAGGTTCACTGTGCCGTTCTGACCGTGTAGCGAAATATAATCAATTACTTCGTATCGAAGAATTGACTAATGCTGCATATCGCGGTAAAGCTGAATTCAAAGGTTTGAACTAAGCGATTATAGTGAATGTTAAATGTATTCGACTCTTTAATGAGTAAAGTACTGTTGGGCCTTGCGATCCTTGTGATCGCAGGGTTTCAATATTTATACTGGTTTGGCGAAGGTGGTTATCGTGACCATCAGGCACTGACCCAGAAAATACAACAACAAGTAGAATTAAATGACGAGCTGAAAGAGCGCAACCGTGTTCTGGCAGCCGAAGTATATGATCTGAAAAATGGTGTCGAAGCTATTGAAGAGCATGCGCGTTTGGACTTGGGTTTAATCAAGCCACGTGAAACCTTTGTTCAGATGAGTACCATTAGTACTCAATATAAACCGATTTATCTCGATCCAAATTCTAAAGTAGATCTGCGTACCAATGAGTCAGCTGACACGCCAAACACTCCCTAAATTATGGGCCATTATTCCAGCTGCAGGTTCAGGTAGCCGATTTTCCAAAACCGAACTTAAACAATACCAGATGATTCAGGAACGAACGGTGCTTGAGCATACGGTCGCACGCCTGAATCAATTACCGTTGACGGGTTATGTGCTGGCGATTGGTGCCCAGGATGATGTGGCCAAAACTTTGCCCTTTACAAATCCGGATAAAGCGCATTTCTGTGCCGGTGGTGCGGAGCGGGTCAATTCTGTTTTAAATGCGCTGGAATATTTATCTGATCTTGCCTCAGAAGAGGATTGGGTGCTGGTGCATGATGCAGCACGGCCATGTGTTAGCCAAAGTTCTCTGCATGATCTGGTGCATCAGGCGACCGCAACAGATCAGGCGGCGATTTTAGCAATTCCAGTACGCGATACATTAAAGCGCGTGCTCCACGGCCACGATATTGCAACCACAGTTGACCGTTCGACCTTGTGGCAGGCACAAACCCCGCAAATGGCCAAATTGGGTCAGCTGAAGCGTGCCATTCAGCAGGCATTAACGGATGGTGCCACTATTACCGATGAGGCCAGTGCGCTAGAGCATGTCGGTGAAGCCGTACAGGTGGTACCCGGCCGGTCGGATAACTTGAAGATTACGTACCCGGATGATCTGGAACTGGCCAAGCTCATTCTGGCGGTACAAGCCTAAATTTATTTGAAGAAATACATAATAAATAGAGCAGTGGCCATCTATTTGCTGCTGCTTTCACTTATAATTTTGCCATTGTTAATAAAGTTGAATTTTCTGTCACAATGATACCTTCACAGCAGTATCGTTTCCTGCGTCAATCTTTGCGTGATGGACGTAGTATCAAACATGATTCCTCAAGATGGACCAAGCTGCATTTGGACCCATGGTTACTGTGCTTTCTGCTTTTGAATGCAGCACTGGGACTGATGGTGGTCTATAGTGCCACCTCTGAAGATTCGGGCATGGTAGTACGTCAAGCCATCAGCTTTGGGGTCGGTTTTGTCGTGATGTTTATCTGTGCACAGGTACCACCCAAGGTCTATCAGGCTGCCAGTCCGTATTTTTATGCCTTTGGGATCTTTATGTTGCTGCTGGTCTTTGTGATTGGTGAGCGGCGACTGGGGGCAACGCGCTGGATTACACTGCCGGGTGTAGGTAGTATGCAGCCGAGTGAAGTGATGAAGTTTGCCATGCCGCTAATGATGGCCTGGTATTTCGCCCGCAAGCCTTTCCCACCGACATTTATAAATATTATCGGAGCCTTGGTTTTACTGGGAATTCCTTTTGTTCTCGTGGCCTTGCAGCCGGACTTGAATATTGGCCTGATCATTCCCGGGGTATTTGTCCTGTTTTTAAGTGGCATATCATGGCGGCTGATTCTGGGTGCAATCGGGGCCTTAGCGGTGGCCGCACCATTGCTTTGGATGTTCCTGCTGCAGGAATATCAAAAGAAACGTATTCTTACCTTATTTGATCCTGAGTCTGATGCATTGGGTGCAGGCTGGAATATTATCCAGTCCAAAATTGCCATTGGTTCGGGGGGAATGACCGGTAAGGGCTATTCGCAAGGAACACAATCACATTTGGGTTATCTTCCAGAACACCATACTGACTTTATTATGTCGACCTATGCGGAAGAATTCGGTTTTATTGGGGTGTTTCTGCTGTTCAGTCTGTTTACTGCCATTATTATCCGTTGTCTGATGATCGGTTTAAATAGTTTTCATAATTTTGGCCGTCTGTATGCTGGTGCAACGGGTTTAACATTCTTTTTCTTTGTATTTCTGAACTCGGGGATGGTCAGTGGGATTTTACCCGTCACCGGTGACCCATTACCCTTGGTCAGTTATGGCGGAACGGCGGTGATTGCAATGCTTGCAGGGATGGGAATTGTAATGTCGATCCATACGCATCGTTAAACAAAAAAGAATGACTTCAAAAGCCGGACCAGTTCTGGTTTTTTATTGCTCAATTATTTGTGTTATATATAACCAAAAATTCATAAGTGGATGAATGCATTTTGCATAACATGGGGAAAGGATGAAAAAATTATTTTTAACAGTGGGGCTGTTGGGGATTTCAGTTACTATATGCGCAAAACCGCTGACTCAAACCGAGTTTAAGGCCCAGGTGAAACAGCATTATGATGCTTTAGAGCTGAAGCAGGCACTACTCAATATTTCGGTAGATCAGCGAGAGCATCCATCTTTGATGATTGCAAAGGCCTGTGATTATGCATCAGGACTTAAGCAACTCAAACAGCTGTCAGAACACAATCAGCATTTGCCAGAAGCCCGGGAAGAATTACAATTTATTAGCTCACTCGATAACGGCTTTAATCAGTCCCTACAGGAATTAGGTACGACCTATGAAACAGGTTGTCTGAAAAAATAAAAAGTCCTTTCGGGATTTCGTAAGCCCTCGACAACCAGACTCTCAATTTTTCCATTCTGTTTCTTCCATCGTTCAGCCGGAGTAGATTCACTCACGTGAGCTTTGACGTTATGCAGACGGCTATGGGGTATGAGAATAGAGCTTTAAAAATGAGAAAAATGTACTTTAACTGAACATATTGAAAAACCAAATATTTGCATAAAATTAAACCCTCCGGAGAGGGTTTAATTTATTTGAGTCAGGTAATAAACCAGGTGTAATAACCCCAAAGCATCAGTGGCCAAGAAAGGAAAGGGCTAAACAGCCATTTCCAGACTTTATGGCGTGGGACAAAACCAACCCCATGAATAAAACCGCCTGAAATGCCAATCATGATAAACATAAGGGCACGATGACTATATGCACCGTTATCATCCAGCATCATAGCCGGATGCACCAGTAACACTGCTGCGAGTGGAAATGCCAACAGGCAGGAAATCACCATCGCAAACTTGTTTGGTTTAGGATCTACAACTGTTTTTTCCATCGCCAGCTCTGTCATTTGTTAGTTCTCATCCAGGTCTTGATGATTTTCAATATAAAGGGCACTGAGTACACCGGCAAAACAAGCCATCAAAATGCCGAGAATCCATGCAAAATACCACATAATTTCGTCTCCTTAAGACACAGCCTTAGTACAGGCTATGTGAATTCTCTTGAATGTGTTTGTTGGTGACCACGCCCCACATCTTGTAATAACACCAAGTGGTGTAAAGCAGGATGATTGGAACGAAGATACATGCAGCAATAGTCATCACGGTTAAGGTATTTTTACTGGATACCGCATCCCACATCGTCAAGCTGGCAACAGGGTTGATGCTAGAAGGCATTAAGAATGGGAATAGGGCAAAACCAGCAGTCAAGATTGCACCGACCACCGCCATAGATGAACCCAGGAAGCTCAAGCCAGCTTTAGTTTTAGATGCAGCAAACACGACAATGATGCCACCGAGGATACCCATAATTGGCGCAAGCATGGTGATTGGATAAGTTGTGTAGTTATTCATCCAGCCAGGGTTGCCATTAGTAAGCACTTCTTTTGCTAATGGATTTGCAACGCCATTGGTGTCATATGGAGTTACCAGTGTATAACCTTGGATACCACCAAAATACAACCATGCACCGGCAGCCAGGAAAGTCGCCAGATAGACAAGCCCCATGATCTTGGTGGCTTTGGCAGAACGTTCACGTAACGCACCATCAGTACGTAACATCAACCATGCACCACCGTGAGCACATAGCATAGATAAGCTCACGATACCGCAAACCAGTGCAAACGGGTTTAGCAGGGCAAAGAAACTACCTGTATAAGTTGAACGAACGGTTTCATCTAAAGTAAATGGTACACCGAGGAACATGTTGCCGAAAGCGACACCAAAGACTAATGCAGGTACTGCACCACCCACTGCCAGCCCCCAGTCCCAAGAATTACGCCATTTGGTATTTTCCAGCTTAGAGCGATAGTCAAAGCCGACAGGACGCAAGAACAGGGCAAATAGAACTAATAATAGGGCCCAATACATGCCCGAGAAGGCAGTTGCATAGACCATTGGCCAGGCAGCAAACAGGGCACCACCAGCGGTAATGAACCAGACCTGGTTGCCGTCCCAGTGTGGGGCAATCGTATTGATTGCCGCACGACGTTCATGATCATTTTTACCTACAAATGGCATGATCGCCATTGAGCCCATATCGAAGCCATCGGTTAGGGCAAAGCCAATCAGCAAGACACCAACCAATACCCACCAGATAATTTTGAGCAGTTCGTATTCAATCATGATTGAATCTCCCCATTTGCATTTTTAGCTGCTTCAAGTTTTTCAAAATGGTATTTACCCGTGTGCAATGAACTTGGTCCTAAACGAGAGAACTTGATCATCAGGTACATTTCAATAATCAGCAGTACGGTATAGAACGCTGCCAGTGCCAGGATAGAACCCATGACATCACCAGTGCTCAGTGTAGAAGCAGACAGGTGTGTAGGCAGTACTTCACCAATCGTCCAGGGTTGACGACCCACTTCAGCCACATACCAGCCAGTTTGTGCTGCAATCCAAGGGAGTGGTAAAGAGAACAAGGCAAATTTTAATAACCAAGGTTTGTTTTCTGCATTACGTTTTGCGACTGCGAAAGTCGCCAATACAAACAGCAGTAACATCAGGAAGCCAGAACCCACCATGGCACGGAATGCCCAGAACAGACTTGGTACGTGTGGAATAGTATCTTTGGCAGCGGCCTTAATGTGTTCCTCAGAAGCATCTACGACATTTGGTGTGTATTTTTTCAGCAGCAAGCCATAGCCGAGATCTTTTTGAGTTTGTTCAAATGCGGCTTTTACTTCAGGAGATTGATCGCCTGCACGTAATTTTTCCAGTTGCTCATACGCCAGCATGCCGTTACGGATACGACCTTCATGCTCAGCGATCAGGTCTTTAATCCCCATTACTGGAGTGTCGATAGAGCGGGTTGCAATGATCCCCATGACATAAGGAATTTTGACTGCATAATCAGTTTGCATGGTTTCCTGATTTGGGAGGCCAAATAAAGTGAATGCAGCGGGTGCTGGTTCTGTTTCCCATTCCGCTTCAATCGCAGCCAGTTTGGTTTTTTGTACGTCGCCGATTTCGTAACCAGATTCATCACCCAATAAAATCACTGAAAGTGTAGAAGCTAGGCCGAAAACTGCAGCAATCGCGAAAGAGCGGCGAGCAAATGGTAAGTCACGTTTTTTGAGTAGGTAGTAACTGGAAATTGCCAAAACGAAGATTGCACCTGTGACATAACCCGCGGAAACGGTATGAACAAATTTCACCTGAGCAACCGGGTTAAAGATCAGCGCACCAAAATCAACCAGTTCCATACGCATGGTTTCATAGTTGAAGGTAGAGCCAACCGGGTTTTGCATCCAGCCATTGGCAACCAGAATCCACAATGCAGACATGTTAGAGCCCAATGCCACTAACCAGGTTACACAAAGGTGCTGAACTTTAGTTAAGCGATCCCATCCAAAGAAGAACAGACCAATAAAGGTGGATTCCAGGAAGAATGCCATCAAGCCTTCAATTGCTAGTGGTGCCCCAAAGATGTCACCTACATAATGTGAATAATAGGCCCAATTCGTCCCGAACTGGAATTCCATGGTCAGGCCAGTGGTTACCCCGAGTGCAAAGTTGATCCCGAAAAGTTTTCCCCAGAACTTGGTCATGTCTTTATAGATTTCTTTGCCGGAAATCACATAGGTGGTTTCCATAATGGCCAGAATAAAGGCTAGACCTAAGGTCAGCGGAACAAAAATAAAATGATACATCGCGGTCATGGCGAACTGGAACCGCGAGAGATCGACCACGCTTTCAGAAATCATCAACGTGTCTCCTTGATTTGGGAAGGATTGCCGGCGATACGCTCGGCAACTTGAGAGTCAAAATTTTTAGGAATCGTGGGTGCATCAAACCAGATGTGTTTGATTGTTAGTAATAGGATGACCTTAATAATTAAAATAAAGGCAATCTCTCTAACCACCTTCTGATTAAGGTTTTTAGGAACCAAGCTCACTTGAATAAGCCTATTTTATTAATTTGTTAATTTATTATTAATCTAATACGATAAAAAATAAATAGACTCTACAGTTTAAATAAATATATATTTATAAGTAATTGAAAATAAAAAAATTAAATATTTAATGTTTTAAAAATTATTCAAATTATTTGTGATTATTTTGTGTAGCTTTATTATTTTTAAATCCGACTATTTTGCTTATATTTAAAAATAAATACCCAATTAAAATAGTTGGTTTAATATTTAAATTGTATTTTAATTCTGATTATTTTACTCGGTTTAATGTATTTTATATTAAAAATAATATTGACTAAAATGCTAGGGATTTATACTTGGAATGGTTTTAATCAAATTTTACAGCTGTATAAATGTCATGAATATTTGAATAGCACTCTATGGATGAGCAAGAAAGTAAAAAAAAGAACATGCTGGAGTCATGTTCTTTTTTAAATCATGTGAACTGATATTAGAAGTCGTAACGCATACCTACAGATAAGCCCATTACAGTTTCACCAGTTGCCTTTACACCTTGGGCTGAACCTGCCTTGTTACTACGTGCTTGTGACCATGGTGTCAGGTCGGCATTATCGTCATTGAGCATAGCTGCCAGGTTGCCATAAACACGGAACTGTTTATCCAAGCGGTGCTCTAGGCCCAAGGCAAGTAGGGTAGAATTTGCATCAGCCGTGTCAATATCACGGTGGAATACATGCCCGCGTAAGGTATTTTTATCTGTCAGCTTATATTCTGCGCCTACACCAAAGACATTGGCATCTGCATTGGTACCACTGCCATTATCAAGTGCAGTAAACTGGTAAAGTGCGCCGACATTAAGTTCAGGGGTTAACTTGTAAGCTGCTGCCAAACGGACCCCATCTCGTTCACCGCGACTCACGTCTTCTGCATAATGCTCATAAGCAGCCGCGACATTCCAGTGACCCGCATTATAATTTAAACCCAAGTCATAGGCTTGAGACTTTTCATTAACCTTTGTTTGATCTTCATCATTAACAGGTGGGCGAGTATCAATCATTGTGCCATCATGTAACGATAAAGCTGCGGTTGCAGTGAAGCCGCCAGCAAATTTAGGTGTTTTATATTCAATCGTATTCGGGTTACGTTCATCAAAGCGGTGATTGTAAGCACGTGTTAATGTACGAATGTCACCCACCTGGTCACCAAAGAAGTTTGCCGGGCCACGTGCGGCTTTAAATGGACTGTCAAAACGCCCGACTTTAACCTGACCAAAGTTGCCTTTCACCCCAAGAAAAGTATCGCGTGTTGCAAAGTCTACCGAATCTTCACTATCTTCTGAGCCACTTGAAAAATTCACTTGCTGTTCAATCTGTGCAAATACATTTAGATCTTCATTGATTTGATGATCAACTTTAAAGCCTAGGCGAGAGGAGTTTGAAGATAGAGCAACTTCATTATAATCTTTGCCATCATCAAGATAATCTAAAGAAACATGTGCACGACCATAGAGTTTGACATCAGCAGCTGCTGCCATCACTGGTGTTAATACTGTTGCCCCAATTGCTAATGCAGTTAACGTTTTTTTCATGTGTTGCTCCAATAAAGACGGCGATTTATCGTCTTAAAAACAGTTTTGGTCATGTCTCATTCAGGACATGTACCGCTCTATTGGTGCCTAGTATCGATTACAAATAAGACATTAAGATTAAGGATATATTGCAGAAATATTAAATATTATCATCATGTTATTTTTCATATAGCAGTCATATGACGGGTTGGGGAAAGATTTGAATGGAATTAGCTTGCAGATAAAACAGAGACAGGAGGGTATTTCTTGCTTAAAAATGCATAAAAAAATGAAGCCGAAGCTCCATTTTTGACTTGAAAACATTGACGTTTAAAGCGCAGCCTTAATTTTTTCTGCCAAGGCCTTAATTTTCTCTTGATCACCCATCTGAGCTGCATGTTTGCCCAGATTGTGTAAAGACGTAGGAACAAGATGGAAGTGTACATGCGGTACGGTTTGTCCTGCTGCAGCACCAGAAAGCTGCATCAGCACAATACCATCTACACCTAAGCCTTTTTCAATTGCTTTGGCAATTTTCTGCACCACTTGAATGGTATAGGCTGCTACTTCAGGGTCCAAGTCCAGCAAAGTTACTGCAGGTGATTTAGGAATAACCAGCGTATGACCGTCTGCCTGCGGCATAATGTCCATAAATGCAAGAACCTGATCGTCTTCATATACCTTGATCGCAGGGAGTTCATCACGCAGAATCCGTGCAAAAATATTCTGATCATCGTAAGTCATAAGGCATTCCTTGAACGTTATTGAATTAAATTATTTACAGTTCAATTCTTTCTGACGTTCTTTGATTACGTCAAGACGTTGCTGCTCTTTTTCTGAAAATTTTGGTTTGGTTGTATAGCAATTGTCATTACCATACTTCGCTTTGGCTTCTGGGTCTTTAAAACAGAAGCCTTTAGATGCATAAATCACATCATGATCATTTTTCAGTTTCTTGCATTCCTGCTCAGACGCTAAAACTGAAGTTGAAGCCCCAAATAAAGCTGCAAAACTTATTACTGTCGCAACAGTTAATTTTTTCATGCGGGTTTCCTCTGGGTGTTAAGTGAAGATTCTACATTTCTACTTAAACACAATATTGGGTTTTATTCTCTTGATTCAATGGCGATAGATTACTCTATGGTAATTTTACTCCACAATTCATACATTTTTATGGCAGCAGAAAAGTCGCTATTTTCCTCGGCCTGAAGGTTCGCTGCCTGAATCAGGTTTTGAGTCAGCGCGAGGACTGGAGCCGATAATTTAGCCTCTCGAACCAGATCAACCGCGATCCCTGTATCCTTGGCAAGTAAAGGTAATGCAAAGGTTAATGGAAAACTGCGGTTCAATACCCGTTGCGGCATTACCGTCTCGGTGACATTGCTTTTACCACTTGAAGCATTGATACATTGTAGTGCTTCATGCAGGCTTACCCCATGTGCTTTCAACGTAGTCAGGCCTTCTGCAACCGCACAGAGGTTTACAGCCATTAACATATTGTTTACGGCCTTGACTGCAAAACCGGCACCAGATTCACCCACATGCTTAATCAGCTTGCCGAAAGCCTGAATCGCAGGCAGAGCGCGTTCAAATCCTGCTGCGCTACCTCCAATCATAACAGTTAATGTGGCATTTTCAGCACCGATCGTCTGACCGCTGACCGGCGCATCCAGAAAAATAACGCCTTGATCTGCCAGTAAGGCTGCTAAACGACGAGCGGCATCTGGTACACCACTGGTACAGTCCACCCAAATACTGCCTGATTTTAAGTCTAGGCCTTGTAGTAAATTCTCAACGTCAGCACTGGTCGGTAAACAAGAGAAGATGATATCTGCCTGCACGGCCTGTTCCAGGCTCATGGCCTGGGTACCATATTCAGTTGCATGCTGTTCTGCTTTGGCGCGTGTACGATTCCACACATAGACGGTAGCGAAATGCTGAGGTAAGTGTGCAGCCATGCGATAGCCCATCGCACCCAAACCGATAAATGCAACTGATTGAATCATAGTACCCTCAAAAATAAAATTATCATTAGCATGTCATTGCTTGCTGTGTTGATCCGACTACATCTCTATACGCGTCGAACGTTGTTCAAGCCAAGTATTTAGTTTAGGCCAAAAAGTATTGGCTGTCTTTCGGTTTGAGATGAGACCTAAGTGTCCACCTGGGATGAGCTGAAAGGTCACATCTTGGCTACTGGTGAGTTGGGTGAGCGGTTCAGCGGCTGCACGGGTTACGATCTGGTCACGATCGCCGGCACCGACCAGTAACGAGCAGGAAATATTTTTTAAGTCAATTTTTCGCTCACCCAGCATGATAGAGCCATCCTTTAATGGGTTTTGTAGCCAGAGATGGAGCACCATGTCCTGATTAATCCCACCAGGATAATCAATCATTTTATTTAAAAAATGACCCATGGTGGCATGTTCATAAACATGTTCGGGTTTTTCCAGATTGAGCAGAAACTGTTTTTGACTTTTAAACCAGCCCACCGGATCCAGCAGCTTAAAGCCCAGTGCATTTAACATGCCAGGCGTGTGAATATATTGCTTCGGGATTAGCCCCTGATGGATGGTATTGCGTATGGCCTGATTTTGAGAGATCAACTGATAAGTGGCTTTAAACAGTTTACCGACACGGCCAGAGGCGTAGCTATCAATCGGGCTCCCCATCACCATCAGGTTTTTGACCTGTTTCGGAGAATGCAGCGCCGTATACAAGGTGACGAATACCCCGGCCATGCTCCAGCCATGTAGGGAAATAGAAGGGCTACCTGAGTGTTCACAGATACGATCTATGGCGTCCGGCAGGGCCTGATCGATAAAGGACAGGAAATTCAGTTCACGATGTTTAAAACTAAAACGCTTCCATTCCAGCAGGTACACTTCAAAGCCGCTATGCTGAAAATACTTGACCAGCGAGCGGTAGGGATACAAATCATAAATATCCATGTTAATGGCAAGAGGCGCGACAAAGACTAGGGGTTCCTTAAACTTGCGTTCTACTGCCGGATAATGCCGGGTTTGATACAACTCCGTTTCTGTAATGTACTCAAACGGAGTTTTCTGTGACAGGATCAAGGAGGAACTGTTAAAAAACCCGTGTGCTCAAATGCTTAAGTTTTTTTCGTTGGCGTTGCAGGTTTTGTTTTAACTGAATCATGTAAATAAATTGTCCGTGTCCGCTGAGGAGTGATCGAAGTCTAAGCAATAATTGCTTATTATGCCTTGACCTGAAATGGCTTAGGCGCTCAAAATGTTGGCAATTTTTTACAAAAGGCAGCCTTTAGGGGTTGATGAGCGCAATGAGCCAACACGACGAGATCGAATATCAATTAGACACTTTGGCGATTCGTACAGGACATACACGTACTGCTGAGGGTGAGCATAGTGAGC
>CANQWW010000062.1 GCA_947627655.1 uncultured Acinetobacter sp.
TAAAAATAGAATAATGCCCATATTGTTACATAAGCGTATCAAAAAAGCTTGATCCTGATGAAGCAGTTGATTACATCCTTAATTATTGAATAGAGATTAGATTAATTTTCATGAAATTATTTCTTTTTATACTGGCTGGCGTAATCCTGGAAGTATTGGTGTGGATTGGCGTGGGTGACCTCGTCGGGAGCATGTGGTACGTATTTTTCTGGTTTATGGCCGCTTTCTTTATTGGTATGAACCTGATTCGTAAATATTCGGCCGGTCTTATGCCACAAATGCAGCAAATGCAAATGGGCCAAATGAGTGCCGATCCAGCTATGAGTAATAACCTGCCCAAAATTCTGGCGGGTTTCTTCCTGTTGATTCCCGGCTTGATTACTGATGTACTGGCTGTATTGATGCTCATTCCAGCGGTTCAAAACGCCTTTAAGGCAGCCATGATGAAAATCATGATGAAGCGTCAGCAAGCCATGATGGAAAAAATGATGGGTGGCATGATGGGTGATATGGGCGGCGCACAGGGCCAGAACCCATTTGCAGAGATGATGCGCCAGATGCAGGATATGCAAAACCAGCAAGGTGGCCGCGGTGATTCAACCATCATTGATGGTGAAGCACGTGAAGTGAAACCAGACGCGAAAAAGATTGAAATGAAAGATGTAAAGCAAAAATAATCTTGCTTTTATCTCCAGGCCGAATCCTATGATTCGGCTTTTTTATTTCTTGAAATTAAGAGATAAATACCGCGAAAACTTCAACAAAAGTTATAATGCTGCCGTCTCAGAAGCTATTGCTAAAAAAATATGTCTTTGCTTTTCACCATTTGTGCTTTGCATTTTATTGCCCAACTTAGTCCGGGGCCGGATGTTCTGCTGATTGCCAAAAGTGCTGCATCCGATTCACGACTCAATGCGCTCAAGATTATTGCTGGGATCTCGGCCGGGATTGTGCTCTGGGTGGTACTTACACTGGCAGGTTTTAGCGTACTGATTGATCAGTTCCCGTGGATTCAGCAGGTATTAATGATTGTCGGTGGTGCTTTTCTGGCAAAGATGGGCTGGGGTATGTTGCAAGGGGGACTGCAAGCATTTAAACAGCGACATGTTACGACAGATCAACACATACAGAGCGACCCGCCTAAAAATTACTTTCTGTTAGGCCTGTTCACCAACTTATCGAATCCCAAGACCCTGATTTATTTTAGTAGTGTATTTTCACTGGCACTCAGTTCATCGGCTTCGGAGGGTTTAAAATCTCAACTGGCCGTCATTATTCCATTACAGACCTTTCTGACTTTTGCCTTGTTGATGTTGCTGATTTCCCATCCCAAAATTAAAACCCTGTACCAGCGCGCAGCAAGCTATATTGACCTGATTTCAGGAGTTTTATTCTTGGTCTTTGCGATCTGGCTGTGGTATGACGCGATGATCCTGATGAATTAGGATGATGATGTCTGTTCAGATGTAGATACGTCCTGAGCAGTGCCAAGAGGGGAAGCAGCGGTTTCTGCTTTGTTATCTTGTTTTTTTAAGCTCACCCCATAACGGTTGGGTTTGAGTGTGGTTTCAGTATTTTCTGATCCCTGATAACTGCGGCTACGATTCGCACGTTCTCTTAAACCACCTTTACGAATTAACTGCACCATAATTTAAACCCAAGAGAAACCTGACCTATTATAATTCAATAGAACTGGATAGGGTGAACTTTGGCAGGTTTTGCCTCTATTTCGTATCGAAATGAAATACCTTGCAAAGACGGGCAGTGCATATTGCATGGGCCTGAATATTGCAACTCAGGCCCCAAGAAGAAAAAATGTAACAGCAAGATTTATTTGTTATTGAGCAGACTTTTGTGTTGATCGGAACTCTCAAGTTGTAAAGCACTGAAAATCATATTCTTGGTTGGCACATCTTGAGAATGGTTTTTTATATATACATGCACCACATTAAAAATAATCGCTGCTGCCAGACAGGCTAGCAGGCAAAATATCCAAAAACCATAAGGGCTGCGAATACTATGTGAACCGCATTCTGGACAGGCAGTGGCAGTGGATGAAACAGTTTGATTACAGCATGCACATTGATAGCGGTGTGGCATTTTTCTTCTCCTTATTTTTCTGTTTTTATAGTTATTATTGTTAAACATCTATCCTTGATAGTTTGTCTATATTATGTGAGGGATTGTTTGTATTCGATAGTGATGATTGAAGCGTGTAATGTAAGTGATTACCGACAATGGTATGGGAAAAGAAAAATAATATTGGACCTACTTTGATTGAATCACAGATGAGTCCTTCCTTTTATATAAAAGCTTGTGTAGAAATGCAATTAACTGACTTATCTCGCTATGAAAACAGCAAAAAGCCTGCACGAAGCAGGCTTTTTATTTTCGGTCTGGACTTATTGCCCCGAACGGATAATGTAATCAAATGCAGACAGTGATGCTTTCGCGCCTTCACCTGTGGCAATGATGATTTGCTTATACGGAACAGTCGTACAGTCACCTGCCGCAAATACACCTTTCACATTGGTTTCGTTGCGTTCGTTAATCACAATCTCACCGCGGTTGCTGAGTTCAACAGTTGTTTCTTTCAGGAAGTCCGTGTTTGGTAACAAACCAATTTGTACGAAAATCCCTGCCAGTTCCACAGTGTGTTCAACATCAGTAGCACGGTCTTTGTATTTCAATGCAGTCACCTGTGAACCATCACCCACCACTTCTGTAGACAGGGCATTTTTGATCACAGTGGTGTTTGGCAAGCTGTTCAGTTTATCCTGAAGCACCTGGTCGGCACGCAGTTTGGTATCAAACTCGACCAGCGTCACATGCTCAACAATACCTGCAAGGTCAATCGCCGCTTCTACACCTGAGTTACCCCCACCAATTACCGCAACACGTTTGCCCTTGAACAATGGACCATCACAGTGCGGGCAGTAAGCTACACCACGGGTTTTATACTCTTGCTCACCTGGAACATTCATCTCTCTCCAGCGTGCACCTGTTGAAAGAATGACGGTCTTGGATTCAAGTTTGGCACCATTCTCTAAAGTCACTTCGACCAGACCATTGGCTGTTTCATCTGCACCTTTGATGTCTGATACACGTTGCAGGTTCATGATGTCAACATTGTATTCACGGACATGGGCTTCCATTTCAGCAGCAAATTTCGGACCTTGGGTCTTTTGCACTGAAGTGAAGTTTTCAATGTCCATGGTATCCATGACCTGACCACCCATGCGTTCAGCCACGATCCCGGTACGGATGCCTTTACGTGCTGCATAGATGGCAGAAGTATTCCCCGCAGGTCCACCACCGATGACCAGCACATCAAATGCTTCTTTGGCATTTAACTTTTCAGCATCCTTGGCTGCTGCATTGGTATCCAGTTTGGCAATGATTTCTTCCAGGGTCATACGGCCCTGACCGATATGCTGATTGTCCTGGAATACCATTGGCACGGCCATGATTTTACGTTCTTCCACTTCATCCTGGAAGAAAGCACCATCAATCATGGTAGCAGTCGTGCCCGGGTTATAAATTGCAATCAGGTTCAGTGCCTGTACCACATCCGGACAGTTATGACAGCTTAAAGATACGAAAACATCAAAGTCGGATTGGATGCCCAGGCCTTTAATGGATTCCAGAACCTCGTCTGATACTTTCGGTGCATAACCGGAAGTCTGTAACAATGCCAGAATCAAAGAGGTGAACTCATGTCCCATTGGCAGACCTGCGAAGAACACGCGAGGCTGTTCACCGGCTTTGGCAATCCCGAAGCTTGGTGCGCGCTTGTTGGTTCCATCGAAACGTGCGGTAACCAAGTCTGATAATGCAGCGATTTCCTCTACCAGTTCTTTGATCTTGGCAGACTTGTCGGAATCATTCAGGGTGGCGACCAGTTCGATTGGGCCTTCCAGGCGTTCTAACAGGGTTTTTAATTGAGCTGAAGTATTTTGATCTAACATTGCTAACGTCTCCAAAGGAGTAATAATTCACTTGATGAAATCATATTAAGGGAAAAGACAGAATAGGTAAAACAGGTAGTTTTTATGTATTCAATCGGAAACTTAGATTAATTAAAAACTTCATCATTAATATCAGTCTTCTATATGGGGTTGATTTGAGAATTTTCAAGTGAATAACTGGTCTAAAACCTATTTTCAGTTAAGATTAGCCTGATCAAAATAACTGAGTAGAACCATGGAACTTCAGCGCGGTATTTATCAACATTATAAAGGCAAGCTTTATCAGGTTTTTCATGTGGCAACCCACAGTGAAACTGAAGAAAGGCTGGTGGTATATCAGTGTTTATATGGCGATTATTCCATCTGGGTGCGTCCATTAAGCATGTTTACTGAAA
Source organism: uncultured Acinetobacter sp. (assembly GCA_947627655.1). GTDB lineage: Bacteria > Pseudomonadota > Gammaproteobacteria > Pseudomonadales > Moraxellaceae > Acinetobacter. Next base: position 4,364 of record CANQWW010000062.1, read on the forward strand.
TGGTCACGCTGGAGGGAGATCGTGAAATTGAACGCTTTAAACTAGTGACCGCACTTTAAGTGCCGGTTGAAAAATATACTCAAATAAAAGGATGGTCAGGCGGAGCGTCTATAACTTTATCAGTATGCAAATAATTTATATGCAGAGTTTAGTGCGCATGATGCAGGTCGAACAGACCGATTAGAGCGCTATCGCAACATTGAACCTGAATCTGCGCAACTGCTGGCTATTCTCATTCGGGCACAGCAATCTAAACGCGTATTAGAAATTGGAACATCGACCGGCTATTCCACTTTGTGGTTGGCAGAGGCCTTGTCCACCACCCAAGGTCAGATGGTAACACTTGAAATTGATGCACAGCGTTCTCAACAGGCACAGTATCACGCCAAAAATTTAAATCTAGATGGCCATATTGAATTCCGAGTGACAGATGCCTTGGCGTATTTACAATCTTGTCAGCAGCCCTTTGATTTTATTTTGCTGGATGCAGAACGAGAGGCTTATGTGACCTATTGGCCTTATCTAGCAAAATTGTTGCAGCAGCCAGGGGGATTACTTGTGGTGGACAATGTACTTTCCCATGCTGAGCAAGTCGCTGAATTTAAGTCTCTGATTGAGAATAATCCACACTTTCTATCTTCAACACTGAATGTCGGTGCCGGCTTGTTACTGGTGACTGCACAAGCTGGCTCAGTCAAGCACTATGGATCCGGGTAAAATTGAGGTCGTATTCCAGATATTTTTTAACGAAAGCAGCTTTATCATGGCGTCGCAGCAGATTGTCATAGATATATTGCGGGACCGGATGATACAACTCAGTCAGGCCATTATTATAAAAAATTTTCAGATTGCGACTTGAGGGATTATAGGTCCAGGACATTACCGTTAACAGTCTTTCCATACGCCACCTCCAGCATGAAAAATTAAATGAAATCCTTATTCTTGTATGATTTGAACTTAGCCGAAGGCTCAGCTTTTCTATATAGATAGTTTGTAACCTTCTAGGTCTTTTGGGTTAATTAGGGTGGAAAAGATAAAATAATTCACTTAATGCTTAAGAGTACATCGAGAAAATTGCATCAGTAAAAATATGCAAAATATGGAAAGATTCTGAAAGAAAAAAGCTACAAAAAGTGTCCATATGGCTTCATCGACTCCCTTACACTGCTGTAAAACAAAAAACATATCGAGATCACGACCATGCAACTGTTTAAATGCTCTCATTGCCATCAACCTGTTTATTTTGATAATAATTTATGTACTGCCTGTAATCATCTACTGGGTTTTGACAGTTCGAGCATGCTGATGGTGGCGTTGGAGCCGAACGAGAATAACTCGCTATTGACTGAACCCGATACGCAGGCCAAATATCGGCCATGTTCCAATGCGCAATATGGGGTATGTAATTGGGTCATCCCACAGGAAGACCCGCATGACTTTTGTATCGCCTGTCGTTTGAACCGGGTGATTCCGAATTTAAATGAACCGCAATATCGTCAGCGCTGGCATAAAATTGAACTGGCCAAACATCGTTTGGTCTATGCACTTTTACGCTGGAAACTACCGCTGCAGTCCAGATTAGAAAATCCTCAATCCGGACTGGCCTTTGATTTTAAAGCCAATCCGAACAGTCCTTATGAACCTAAAGTGATGACAGGACATGACAATGGCGTGATTACCTTAAATATTGCCGAAGCCGATGATGTAGAGCGTGCCATGGAGCGTAAGAATATGGCAGAACTGTATCGGACCTTATTGGGGCATTTCCGGCATGAAATCGGGCATTATTATTGGGATGTGCTGGTCGATCATACCGAGTTTCTGGAGCCGTGCCGTGAACTATTTGGCGATGAACGGATAGATTATCAAGAGGCGCTGGATCGTCATTACCAACAGGGATCACCGCTAGACTGGACCGAGCGGTATATCAGTACCTATGCCACCATGCATCCCTGGGAAGACTGGGCAGAAACCTGGGCGCATTATCTGCATATTGTGGATGTGCTGGAGACAGCAGATTCTTTCGGAGTTCAAATCAAACCGCATGTGGTGGAGGACCAGGAGAGTGTGCTGATGACCTTGGCGAAACGAATTAATCCATATTACAGCGTAAATTTTGATGAAATTTATCAGGCCTGGTTGCCAGTGGCTTTTGCTATGAATAGCCTGAATCGCAGTATGGGGCAGGAGGATTTTTATCCGTTCCTGATTAATCCGGTGGTGCAACAGAAACTGAAATTCATCCATGATGTGATTCAGAAAACTGCCAGTGCCCAACGCAAGGTAGCCTGAATTTTCCATTAAAAAATCTAGGCTATAAAAAAAACCACGCAAAAGCGTGGTTTTTTTTAATCAGTTTAATCTAATGCAGATTAGATTTTACCAACTAGGTCGATTGAAGGAGCAAGAGTTGCATCGCCTTCTTTCCATTTAGCTGGGCAAACTTCGCCTGGGTGAGCGTGTACGTATTGAGCTGCTTTAACTTTACGAAGAAGTTCTTGAGCATCACGACCAATACCGCCAGCGTTGATTTCAACGATTTGGATTTTACCTTCTGGATCGATTACGAAAGTACCACGGTCAGCAAGGCCGTCAGCTTCGATTAATACGTCAAAGTTTTTAGCAAGAGTCCAGTTCGCATCACCAACCATTACGTATTGGATTTTTTTGATTTCTTCTGAAGAATCGTGCCAAGCTTTGTGCGTGAAGTGCGTGTCAGTAGAAACTGAGTAGATTTCAACGCCTAATTTTTTGAACTCTTCGTAGTTGTCCGCAAGGTCACCAAGTTCAGTTGGGCAAACGAAAGTGAAATCAGCTGGGTAGAAGAATACTACAGACCATTTACCTTTAAGGTCAGCTTCAGTAACTTCGATAAATTGACCATTTTGGAACGCAGTTGTTTTGAACGGTTTAACTTCAGTATTAATTAAGCTCATCATTGTCTCCATGATTGAGGTTAGTCTTTAATTTTGAATAAGAGTATCGGACTTTAGCATAGAGCTGAAATAGTATTTTTACATTAGTAAAATCGGAAAAACCGAATTATGTAAATATCTCTGTTCTATGACCTGGTCCTCTTTATATCCATCTGGTACAGCACCGCGCTGTAGGATGACAAATGTGTCTGGTCATCAACCCGCCTATATATATGCTGTTAAGCCAGCTAAAATTCAAGGCTAAACCTTAAAAAAATGTTCTTTCTTTTAATAAGATGCTCGAAAAGCGCGACTTAACGCTTAGAAGAAATTGAAATTGTCTTCATCTGCAACAAAAACAGATGCCGCATAAAGTTGTATCAGAATATAACTTTTTGATTTAAATAGCCTAAGCAATCTAAACTGCCTAAGAATGCTGCTCTTGAAAAAAGGGGTATGACAAAGCTGCACTTTCCATAGATCGTAGAAGTATGACTCTGCTGAGCTATATCAACAAATTTACGCAGCAAAAAGAGCACGAAAATACTGTAGGGATTGCAGAAGTCCGTTGGGAAAATGCATGAAAGTGAGTAGAATAGAGCGTTTTAGAATAGTTGTAGGGCACTCGCTTGGCTGAGAAAGATTTAAATGTCGAAAATTTGGTGATGGCACGTGACCTGCACCGTTTAAATCGTTTGCGTAAAGGTAAAGATGCCAATGAAAAGCAGTACCAAGAATTATTCGAAAAATCACATCTAAAAGTTCTGGAACGCATTGAACGTATTCCGAATATCAAGCTGAATCAAGATCTGCCAGTTACCCAGTATGCAGACAAACTGATTGCAGCGATCCAGCAGCATCAAGTGATTATTGTGGCTGGTGAAACCGGTTCGGGTAAAACCACACAGCTTCCGCAAATTGCCATGCTGGCAGGCCGTGGCCTGAGCGGTCTGATCGGGCATACCCAGCCACGTCGTCTGGCGGCACGTAGCGTATCGCAGCGTATTGCTGAAGAAGTGGGCGAAAAACTTGGCGAGTCAATTTCCTTTAAAGTCCGCTTTAATGAGCAAGGCTCGCAGGATTCTATCGTTCGTTTAATGACGGATGGTATCTTGCTGGCGGAGCTGGCCAATGACCGCTTTCTGACCAAATATGACACCATCATTATCGATGAGGCCCATGAGCGCTCACTGAACATCGATTTCATTATGGGCTATCTGAAACAGTTACTGCCGCGTCGTAAAGACCTGAAAGTGATCATCACTTCAGCCACGCTGGATGTAAACCGGTTCAGTCATTACTTTAATGGTGCGCCGATCTACGAAGTGGAAGGGCGTAGCTACCCGGTGGAATTACGTTACCGTCCAATTTCCGAGATGACGATTGGCGGCAGTGATGATGATGAATTTGATGACTTTGAAGAAAACCTGCCGCGTGCAGTGGTTGCCGCGGTAGAAGAATGCTTTCAGGATGCTCAGGAAAAAGGTCATCCTGAACATGCCGATATCCTGATTTTCGCCAGCACCGAACAGGAAATTCGTGAACTTCAGGAAACCTTGATTAAACATGGTCCGCGACATACTGAAGTCCTGCCTTTATATGCACGACTGGCTCTAGCAGAACAGCAGAAAATCTTTAATCCATCGGGTGGTGGGCGACGGATTATTATCGCGACCAACGTAGCCGAGACAGCACTAACGGTACCGAATATTCGCTATGTGATTGATAGCGGTTTTGCCCGTATCTCACGTTATAACTATCGTTCACGTGTACAGCGTCTGCCGATTGAAGCGATTTCTCAAGCAGCAGCCAACCAGCGTAAAGGTCGCTGTGGTCGTATTGCACCAGGTGTTTGTATTCGTCTGTATTCCGAAGAGGACTTTCTGAGTCGTCCAGAATTTACTGAACCGGAAATCAAGCGGACCAACCTGGCCTCGGTGATTCTGCAAATGCAGAGCCTGAAACTGGGTTCACTGGAAGAATTCGATTTTATCGAACCACCCGATCACCGTCTGGTCAATGATGGCCGTAAGCTGTTAATTGAGCTGGGCGCTTTAAACGAGAAAAATCCCCCTAAAGTTACAGATGAAAAGCAATCTGTAACTTCTTCCCCCTTTGGAAAAGGGGGAACACAAGGGGGATTAACCAAAATTGGTCAGCAAATGGCGAAAATGCCGATCGATCCCCGTCTGGCGCGGATGATTTTGGGGGGTGCACATTTTGGTGTATTGAATGAAGTGCTGGTGATTGTGGCGGCTCTGGCGGTGCAAGACCCACGTGAACGTCCTGCCGACAAGCAGATGCAGGCCGATCAGAAACATGCATTGTTCCGTGAAGCAGATTCCGATTTCCTGTTTTATATCAAACTGTGGGAAACCCTGCATAATAACCGTGAAAGTATGAGTGAAAACAAGCGCCGTACTTTTGCCCGCACTCATTTCCTCAGCTGGCTGCGCTTGCGTGAATGGAAGAAAACCCATGAACAACTGGTCGATCTGGCGAAAGGGCTTAAGCTGTCTTTTAATGAAAAGAAAGCCAGTTATGAGAATTTGCATCGGGCCTTATTAACCGGTCTGTTATCTTTCATTGCCAACAAGACCGATGAGCGTAATGTCTTTATGGCGGTACGTCAGCAGAAAGCACGGATTTTCCCAGCCTCGACGCTGCATAAGACCAATACGCCTTGGGTAATGGCCTTCGAGATGGTGGAAACTTCACAGGTATATCTGCGGACGCTGGCCAAAATTGAACCGGAATGGATTCTGCTGGCCGCACGAGATCTAGTCAAACACCACTATTTTGAACCGCATTGGTCGAAAAAAGCCGGTGTCGTAAATGCCTATGATCAGATTTCCCTGTTTGGTCTGATTATCGAACCGAAACGTCAGATCAACTATGAAAAAGTTGATCAGGTAGCGGCACATGAAATCTTCCTGCGTGATGCACTCACCACTGGTAACCTCGGGATTACCCCACCATTCTTGAAGCATAACTTGCTCAAACTTGAAGAGGTGGAGCGAGTTGAAGACAAGCTGCGCCGTCGTGATCTGGTGGTGGATGAAGAAACCATTTATCAGTTCTATGCCTCTAAAGTACCGTCAGAAGTCGCCAGTCGCCGCAGCTTTGAAGACTGGCGTGCGACAGTAGAACCACAAGATTCACGTTATCTGTTTGTAGATGATGATGCGCTATGGCTGAATGACCGTCCGACCACGCAGCAGTTCCCGGACTATCTGCGTAATGGTGAATTACGACTGGCTGCCAGTTATCGTTTCGACCCAAGCCATGATGAAGACGGTGCGACTGTGCGTATTCCGCTACAAGCCTTGCCGCAAGTCGATGAAAATCTCTGGTCTTGGGGAATTCCAGGCTGGCGTCAGGATCTGATCGAAGCGTTATTAAAAACTTTGCCCAAAGACAAACGCCGTAACTTGGTACCGATTCCGGATACCGCGCGCAAGCTGATGGCGCGTATTGATGCAACCGATTTGCAGAAGCATCTCTTTAGCTTCCTGGCCTTTCAGTTGCGCGGCGAACAGATTACGGAGAAAGACTTTTCCCTGGAACGGGTTGAGCAGTATCTGTTGCCTTTAATCAAAGTGATTGATGAGAAAGGCCGGGTGATTGAGCAGGGCCGCGATCTGGAAGAACTAAAAGCCCGTTGCCGTACTGAAACGCACAGTCCCGTCAAACAGCTGAAAGGTGAACACAAAACCTTCCCGGAAAGCTTTGTGTTTGAAGCCTCGCAAAAAGTGACCGGGGTCGTGGTGAAACAGTATCAGGCACTGGTTCCAAGCAAAGACTTTGCGGCCTTAGAGCAGAAAGATGAATCTGGTGTGGTGATTCAGACCTTTAATGATCAGTCCGAAGCCATTCGTCAACACCGTGCTGGCGTGATTCGTCTGGTACATATGCAGCTGGGTGATCTGATTCGCCAGCTGAAAAAACAGATTTCTAAACCTTTGGCATTGGCCTATTCGCCACTGGGTGATAAAGCCAAGCTGGAACAAATGTTAGTTTATGCCACACTGCAAATGGTAATAAAAGAACTACCTGTCAATGCGAAAGAGTTCCAAAAGTTGTTAGAAGATGTAAAAAAATCTTTCCTGACCCATGGTCAAACTGCCTTGCGAGATATCACCGAAATTTATACCCAATGGCAGGAAATACGCCGGAAATTGTTGGTTTTAGACGCTTCTGTGTTTGGCAAGAACATTGATGATATTGAGGATCAGCTGGATTTGATGAATTTGGCCGACTTTGTTTATTCCAAACCGGCAGAGGTCTGGATTGAATTTCCGCGCTATCTAAAAGCGCTGATTTTGCGTCTTGACCGTTTGCCAAATAATTTACAAAGGGATGATTCTGCCATTGATCAAATTGACCCTTGGATGGAAAAATTGTTTCAATTTAAAAATGACGCTCGCCTGAAAGAACTGTATTTCATGGTCGAGGAGTTGCGGATCTCTTTATTTTCTCAACCGATGAAAACTAAAGCACCCGTTTCTCCGAATCGCCTGCAAAAAGTGTGGGATCGTCTTGGAATCAGTTAAAATATAGGTAATTTCTAAAAGGAGTTTTACATGGGCATCCGCATTACAGGTACTGGTCTGTTCCATCCGGAAGATTTCATTACCAATGAAGAGTTAGTTGAAGGTTTAAATGCTTATGTGGAACAGTATAACCTTGATCATGCTGACCAGATCGCTGCGGGCGAAATTGAAGCACGTCGTGGTTCAAGTGCTGAATTTATCGAAAAAGCGTCGGGTGTAAAACGTCGTTATGTCGCAGAAAAAACCGGCATTCTCGATCCAAAACGTCTGCGTCCTTTATTGCATGAGCGTTCAAATGACGAGCTGTCTATTCAGGCAGAGTGGGGCGTAGCTGCAGCAAAGCAGGCGATGGAAAATGCAGGTGTGACTGCAGCAGACATCGATGTGGTGATTTTGTCGTGTTCAAACCTGCAGCGTGCCTATCCGGCGGTTGCTATTGAAATCCAGACTGCACTGGGTATTCAGGGTTATGCCTATGACATGAACGTGGCATGCTCTGCAGCGACTTTCGGCATCAAGCAGGCGGCTGATGCGATCAAAGCTGGCGCGCGTCGTGTGTTGCTGGTGAATGTTGAAATCACCTCTGGTCATACCGATTTCCGTTCACGTGACTGTCACTTCATCTTTGGTGATGTCGCCACGGCTTCTATCATTGAAGACACAGAAAGCAAAACCGGCTTTGAAATCGAAGATATTGAGCTATTTACCCAGTTCTCGAACAACATCCGTAACAACTTCGGTTATCTGAACATGAGCGAAGTGGATGCAGACATCGACAACAACCGTTTCCGTCAGGACGGTCGTAAGGTGTTTAAAGAAGTTTGTCCACTGGTTGCCAAAATGATCACCAAGCAGTTGGAGAAAAACCAGATTGCGCCGACCAATGTAAAACGTTTCTGGTTGCATCAGGCCAATGCCAGCATGAATGAACTGATTCTGAAACTGGTCGTCGGGAAAGAGAATGCCCAGCCTGATCTGGTGCCTATCATTCTGGATGAGTTTGCAAATACCTCTTCAGCTGGTGTGATTATTGCCTTACATCGCACTGCACATGAAGTGAATGATGGTGAATATGGCGTGTTATGTTCATTCGGTGCGGGCTATTCTGTTGGCTCGATCCTGGTGAAAAAGCACGTCGCTTAACCCAGGAACAGACGACGTGCAGGTTCAGCATGATGCAGCCTGGATCAAACGCTTAAGTGCGTTGTCCAAGCGGTATTTCACGCCGACCTTTTTAGGTGCGGAGCATATTGATGCTTCGCGACCTGCAATGTATGTCGGTAATCATTCGATCTATGGGGTGTTTGATTCACCGCTGATCATTGATTACCTATACAACGAACATCAAGTGGCTGTGGTCAGTATTGCCGACCACAGCCATTTTTATATTCCGCTGTGGCGAGACATCTTTAAAAAATTTGGTGCAATTGATGGTGTGCAGGAATATGTACGCGAAGTCATGCGTCAGGGCTATTCGATTCTGGTTTTTCCCGGTGGTGGGCGAGAAGTCCTCAAACGTGAAGGCGAGCAATATCAGCTAATCTGGAAAGAACGTTATGGCTTTTTAAAGCTGGCGCAAGAATTTAACTATGAGATTATTCCATTTGCGGCGCTCGGCGGGGATGAAATTTTTGACATCGGTTTTGATGCGCGTCAGGTCGTAGAAAATAAATACTTTCAGAAAATTCTTACAGTTCCGGTACTGAACAAACTGCTGCGTAAAGGCGATGTGATTCCTTCCTTGCCGAAAAACCTGTTTCCCAAACGCGTCCCTTTCTATTTTCAGTTCCAGCCTTCTTTATCGATCTCCCAGATCCAGAACCAACAAGAAATGGCACTATTTCGTGATCAGATTCAGCAGCAGATTTATCAGGCATTAGCACAATTAAAACAGATTCGTGCAGGTGATCTGCCATTTGTTCAGAACGAAGAACCATAAAGATAAAAAAGATTTAGAGTATGTGAGTGACGTGACTGCTTGCGTCGTTTTTGTGATTTGCTGTGATATTTAAGCTTTAGCACTGGTCTAGGTAGTCATGGGCGAATATGATTAAATCAGGTCATTATTCATGTTGGGGGCAGGTATGGAACAGGAGTGTCGAGTAGCACAATATCGGCGACTGGCCATGCAGTTGCTGCGTATTTCTCCTCAGCTTCACGATCTTTATCAGGAGCAATGGGCGTTTGTAGCTGGTTTAAATGCGCAGAACCTGTTTAAACTGAATCATCAACAGCACCGGATTATTCTGGCCAATGGCCTGTTTTATATTCAACTGTCCCTGCCACAGGATATTCAACCAGCGACCAGCAAATTACTGGCCCAACCTTATTTTTATAATCAGCATTTGAAATCTGAAAGTCTGGAAGATTTCTTTCTGCACGATATTTATTTTTTGACAGGCGATCTTAAACCGCAACATTCTTTATTTTTGCGTGATAAAGCCCAACAGTTGCGCAAGCTACTGCTTGAACAGGTATATGAATGGGTGAATGGTCCAACCCGAGTGGTTGAGTTTCTGCAACAGATGTCAGTTGCAGAAGCTGAAATGATCGATCAGGCGCTGATTGAAGCCGAATGTTATAGCGCGCCGTGGTTACGGGATCATGTCAAGCAGGGGGGCGAGCTACCTGTAGAACGATTACAACCGCTTCTACAGATCTTTTCGCTTGAGTATCTGGCACCTGCCGATTTTCTGCCGCTTCAAAGCCTAATGCATAGTCTGGATGAATTCTGTTTTAGTGCCGAGCAATTCCTGCATCCGGCGATTTACCGGATTATGAGTCTGTCTTTCGAAGAACGCTTCAACCTGCACGAA
>CANQWW010000063.1 GCA_947627655.1 uncultured Acinetobacter sp.
TCCGACAGTGTACAAAAGAGATTGCAGCGGCCACAAATTCCGGGGAAAACGCGTGGTGTATCGGATGCAGTTAATACCAATGTCATCTATTTCGCTGGGAAAATCTGGGCATTGGTCGAAGCGGGGGCCTATCCGATTGAAGTAAACAGTGAGCTGGAATCTAAACGCCACCATTTATTGGAAAATGAGCAGGATCTCCCGTTTACCGCCCATCCGCATGTCGATCCTGATACCGGGGATATTCATGCGGTTTGTTATGATGCTTTAAATCAAAATCAAGTTTTTTATCTGCATATCGATGCTCAAGGTAAACTGAAACATCATGTAGAAATTCCAGTCAAATATGGCCCGATGATACATGACTGCGCCATTACCCAATCTCAGGTTCTGATTCTGGATCTGAATGTAAACTTCTCGATGCGCAGTGCGCTGAAAGGGTCCATGCTACCGTATCAATGGAATTCTAAGCGACAGGCACGTATTGGCATATTGCCATTTGGTGGTCAGGCGTCGGATATCCACTGGTATGAAATTGATCCCTGTTTTATTTTCCATAGCGTGAATGCGTATGATCTGGAGCATGGTGATGTCGTCATGGATGCGGTGGTCCATTCTAAAGCGATGGTGCATTCGATCCAGGGACCTATTGAAGATCAGGATATTCGACTGGAACGTTTTATTTTTAAGCAAGGAACCGGGCAAGTTATCCGCACCGTATTGTCAGAGACTAAACAGGAATTCCCACGCATCAATGAGGCCTATACCGGACGGCCTTATCGCTATGCTTATGGGATTTCTTTTGCCGAGTTCGATGATCCTTACCATGTCAGCAGTAATCAGTTACTGGCTCAAGACTTGGAAGCGGGACAGACTGAAGCGTATTCTTTGGGCAAGAACTGGGTGACGGGAGAAGCGGCTTTTGTGGCGAAGGAAGGTGCACAAACTGAAAATGAGGGGTGGTTGATGTCTTATGTGCATGCGCTAGATTGTCGCCCATCGAAAGTGGTGATTCTGGATGCGCAGCGTATGCGGGATGGGCCAATTGCCACGATTCATTTGCCGGTTCGAGTGCCAGTCGGGTTTCATTGCAATTGGATTGATTATCGGAAATTAAGGGAAGACTATTCTTAAAAGATTATTTCTTTTCAAAATGGCATTGAATTCACGTTAAGGTGACATGGATGTCACCTGCTAGACAGAGGTTCAAGGATGAACCTTCTGTCTAGCAAAGGCTTTGGTTACTTTGGCCTGTCAAAGTAACGAAAAAGCCTATGCGTCTACCAGTTGATTCAAGAAAACTGTTTAGGCCGTGATATCTACTGAAAGTAAGTGATTAAACCTTCTGAATAAACAATTCACGATCAAAACGATACTGCGGGAAGAATACGCCATCTTTCGCCCGTTCACCCGCACCAATCACCATCACCGGATGCTGTTGATCAGTTAAATCCAGTAGCTCACGGACCATCGGCTCATCAAAACCTTCCATCATACAGCTATCAAACCCGTAAGCACGTAGCGCTAATACCAGATTCTCACAGGCCAGCGCCGTTGTTTTACTGGCCCAGAGTTTAGCATCGGCAGGACTGAAAGCAGATACCGGCATTTGTTTATCTAAAGTACGTGCCACTTTGAAAGCAACTTTCTTAAAGTTACCAAAGGCATTTAGATAACCAGTTTTATAGTTATACGGAATAAATTTATAGTATTTCTGAAGGGCAGGCGGCGCTTCTGGAAAAGGAAACTCGGAAATATTCAGCTTGGCCATTTCATCAATACGGTCAGTACGTGCCACGCATACGATTAGCTCTTGAGCTGTTTTTGCGGCCAATTGGCTCATACAGGCTTTTACCAAACGCTTTTTCTTGGATGGGTTCTGCACCACATAAAATGTCCAAGGTTGCAGGTTCGATGAGTTTGGTGCCAGCAAGGCCAAATCTAGACAGGCATCCAGTACTTCGGCAGGAATCGGTTTTTTGGTAAATTTACGCACGGAACGGCGGCTTTCCACCACCTTGCGGAAATTCTCTACATCAATATCCTGAGGTGCAGGTTCGTAATAACGTTTCTTTTCAAGATTTGCACTATCGGTTGTTTGGGAGTTTTCATTGTTCATAAGTAAGATTCTTTCAAAAATATAAAAGATTGAGGCAGTCTAAACTGCCTCAAGTAAAAGATAAATTTCAGAATTAGTCGAATTGTGTGAAATCAGGTTTCCGTTTTTGCATAAAGGCTTGTACGGCTTCCGTCATTTCAGGTGAACCAACGCGTTTCATAAAGATCTCGGCTTCATCATCAATACACTCGATAATTTCAGCCAGATTATGCTTCATCAGGGCTTTAGTTTGCTTGATCGAAGCCAGTGGTAAAGCAGCTAAAGTTTTTGCCTGTTTTTCAGCTGCGGCATAGACATCTTCTTCAACGCTATTGACCAAACCAGCACTCAGTGCTTTGTCACTGTTAAATCTTTGAGCGGTGAGCAGTAATTCGGCCGCTTTATGATAACCCGCTTGTTGTACCAATAATTTGCTTGAAGCTCCTTCAGGCGACAGGCCAAGGCTAACAAATGGAATCTGGAACAGGGCAGTATGGTCACTATAGACCAGATCGGCATGCAGCAAAATCGTTACCCCGATCCCAATCGCCACGCCACGGACTGCAGTAATTAAAGGCTTGGAGAATTTTGCAGCAGATTTAAGCAAAACAAATGGAGGTGTATCACCCGCTTTACCCTGTAAAGGCGACTGAATAAACTTCATAAAGTCCTGCATGTCATTACCCGCACTAAAGTCCGCATCCTGACCACGCAGAATCACCACACGCACACTGCTGTCCTGATCCGCTTCATCCAGCGCCTGGGCTATCCACAGATATAATTCGCCGTAGAGGGCATTTTTTGCTTCAGGACGGTGAATGGCTAAGGTCAGTACGCCATTGTCTAAATTTGCATTTAAATGCTGATGCGGTTGTTGAATACAGCTCAGTGTCATCGTACTATCCTTGCTTTATTAATATGAATTTATTGACGCTTATTATGTCGTAAAAAACTTGCTACGGCATAACTGATGCGTTCATAAAAGTAAGATGTACTATGAAATATAAATTTGATTACTTGGTATTTATTGGACGTTTTCAGCCTTTTCATCTGGCGCATATGCAAACTATTCAAATTGCATTAGAACAAAGCCAGCATGTCATACTGGCTCTGGGTTCGGCACAACTGCAACGTAATATTAAAAATCCCTTTCTGGCCACTGAACGCGAAGAAATGATCTTGGCCAATTTTTCTGAAGCTGATCAGAAGCGCATTAAATTTGTACAGGTGATTGATGTTTATAATGACGAAAAATGGCAAAAACTGGTGAAATCATTGGTGGCTGACACGGTGGAGCCGGATGCCAAAATCGGTCTGATTGGACATTTTAAGGATGATTCATCTTATTATTTAAAATTCTTCCCGGAATGGAAAATGGTCGAGCTGGATAGCCTGGCCGGTGCCTTATCTGCCACGCCCATGCGAGAAGCTTATTATCGTGGTGAGATTCAACATGATAAATTTCCTGCCGGCACTATTAAATTCCTACAAAAGTTTCAAGAGACCGATATATATCAACAATTACGCGACAAGTTCTCCATGCATGACAAAAGCAACCTAAGTTAAGGTAAAAAATGCGTGATTTGTTTAGGAGTTAAACCATGCAAATAAACACCTTACTTAAAAATACCATATATGCAGGATGCCTCTCAGTCGTGTGCATGTCAGCGACCTATGCAAAAAACTGGAATCTTAGTCCGCAAAGTGATGTAGGTTTCAGTATTAATTCATTGGGGCTAAATGTCGTCCAAGGTGAGTTCGAGCAGTTCAAGGCCAGCATGCAATTTGATCCGCAACAACCGCACAAAGCTGCTACTGAATTTACTATGCAGGTGGATAGCTTAGCACTTTCCAAACCGAGTCTACGCAACATGGTGATGGGTGAGGATTTATTCCATGCTTCACGCTATGCCACAGTAAATTTCAAAAGTACCCAGTTTAAACCCAATGGAACCAATCGTTATCAGGTTCTGGGTCAGCTGACCTTACGGGGTGTCACTCGCCCAGTGGTATTTGATACGGTTCTTACTCCAGATCAAAACAATCCTCATATCCTCACTGTAAATTCCACCACAGTCATTAAACGCTCTGACTTTGGCATGAAAAAAGCGATGGCGGGAGTGGGTGAAAAGGTAAATATCCACTTAAAAGGGCAGTGGCAAGCACTCTAGTTGCATGCTCTATTCCTTTGCACCTGTCACAGAACAGCTTAATTTTAGCAGGGAGAATTTAAATGCTGTTCCGCCTGCTGCAGAATGACTTGTGTTAATTGTTTTAAGACTGGAAACTGCTGTTTCCAGTGATGCCAATACAGATCTATATCAGTTCGACATGCGGGGAGAATTTCCACCAGAGTATTTTGCTGAATCCGGTGCGCAATCTGAAAATCAGGAACCAGTCCATAACCTAGCCCGGCAAAGACTGCTTCAGCAAAGGCAGTTGAAGCGGGAATATAGTGAAATGGATAGCTGTGCTGGGACAGACCATAATGAGTCAGTAAAGCATGACTATGCATCTGGTCCTGCGCATTGTAAATAATCGCAGGCGCTTTACGCAACGATTCGCGGTGGATGCCCTGACTAAACCAGCGCTGGATAAAGACAGGTGTGGCCACCATCCTGTAACGCATTGAACCAATCCGTTGAGCCTGACAGCCTTTCATCGCTTGAGCGTGTGAGCTAATACAAGCGTTTACTTTTCCAGTTTCTAACAGCATATGCGTCTGACTTTGATCCGCGACCTGCAATTTAAGACTGATATTCTCCTGAAGTAAAATTTCAGACAGCGTCGGTAGCAACCAGGTTGCCAATGAATCGGCATTCGTGGCGACATGTAGCACCTTAAATTCTTCAGTACCTAAACCATGCAATTGCTGTAACAGTTGTTGTTCACGCAAACGCTGTTGTTGTAGGTGTTCCATTAAGGTCTGTCCGGCAGGTGTCACTTTACAAGGGCGTTCCCGCATAATGAGGACTTGTCCTAACGACTTTTCTAGACTTTGCATTCTTAATGTGACTGCTGAAGCTGTGATATTCAGGACTTTCGCTGCAGCATCAAAACTTTGAGTTTCAGCAACAGCCAGAAAAGCATCACAGTATTTAGAATTAAGTGCCATATATTACTTAAGAATATTTTAGTTAGATTGATATTTTATTAATTTTATTTAATTTGCAAGTAGAAATAGCATAATCGCGCTTATCTGAATTGGAGAGGATTTGCGTAGTGTGGCATGCATATCTGCAAGGTCTAATCATGGGCTTTAGCCTGATCATGGCGATTGGTGCACAAAATACTTTTGTATTAAAGCAGAGCTTAAAACAGCAATATGTATTTTGGGTCTGTCTGCTCTGTGCCTTATCGGATGCCATTCTGATTGCACTAGGGGTACTCGGTTTTGGTCATTGGGTTCAACAGCATGAAGTGTTTACCCAATGGGCACGGTATGCAGGCGCATTATTTCTGGTCATCTATGGTGCCGTACATCTTAAACAGGCTTTACAGGCAGGGCAATCTTTACAGATATTGAAAGAGAATAGCGCTCATTCCTTAATCAAAACTTGTTTGATCTGTTTAGGTTTGACCTGGCTGAATCCGCATGTTTATCTGGATACGGTACTGCTGCTCGGTTCGATTTCAGTCAAATTTGATGAAATGAAACTCTATTTTGCCTTAGGCAGTATGACAGCATCCATATTGTTCTTTTTTAGCCTAGGTTATGGCGCCAAACTGTTATTGCCGGTATTTAAAAACCCATATGCCTGGCAGATTTTGGACGTACTGATTGCTGTGGTGATGTGGGCCCTTGCCGTTTCTTTGGTGCTGGCTTGACGCATAAAAAAATGAGTCCGCTAGGGACTCATTTTTTATTTAAAATCGCTTTTTTAAGCTGTTTGTAGTGCTTTTAGATCTTCAAGTACTTGTTCCGCATGGCCAGCGGCTTTAACTTTGCGATATTCCTTTACTAATTTACCTTGATGGAAAATGAAGGTAGAACGTTCAATGCCCATGACTTGCTTGCCATACATATTCTTTTCTTTGATCACATCAAAGTGATTGCATAGCACTTCTTCTTTATCACTAATCAGATTAATACTCAGGTTCTGCTTCTCAGTAAAGTTTTGATGCGCTTTTACCGAATCACGAGAAACCCCCAAAATTGTGGTATTTAAGGCATCAAACTGATCTTTTAGGCAAGAAAAACCGACTGCTTGCGTGGTACAGCCTGGTGTTGAATCTTTAGGATAAAAATAAACAATCAGCCACTCTGCATCAAGTTGTGCCAGATTGATATCACCTGTTGTCGTTGGAAAGTTTTGATCTAACAAACTGATTTCAGACATATGAACTCCATGATTATTGTCATTTTTACCAAAAAAATAAGCCACATTATAGTGGCTTATGGATGCAAAGAATAATCAGAAATTATTTCTGCGCTGCAGCTTGTTTTTGCGCTTGCTCAGTCAAGGTTTTGAGCTTGTTGGTCAACTGAGGACCGAAACAAGTCTGTAAATCTTTATTCTGTTTTTGCACAAACGCTAGCGTTGCAGGGCTTTTTTTCTGGTTAATCGTACTTTGAATTTCCCATTTTTGCGCATTGGTCAGTTTACCATCTGCTTCTACCGCACACGTACAGTATTTGCTGACTTCAGCAGAAGTCAATTGCTTGCCTTTGCCAGTTTCATCTTTACAAACATTGATCAATGCAGATTTTACATTCGCGCTTTTATAAGCATTTTGGAGTTTACTCTCATCTGCCTGAGCAGTGGTTGCAAACATAGCAGCTGCTGATACTAAAGCTGAAAGAACAATATTTGATTTTAAATTTTTCATAAACTCTACCTTGTTATTGCGGTATATAACGTGTCGGATCCTCGACACCCGCATCTGCAAAACCTTGTTTACGCAGACGACAGCTGTCACATTTACCGCAAGCACGTCCTTGGTGATCTGCCTGGTAGCAAGATACCGTTTGGCTATAGTCTACGCCATGCTCAATACCTAAGCGAATAATATTTGCTTTGGATAAATGTAACAAAGGTGTTTCAAATTTGAGCGGTTTACCTTCAATACCTACTTTTGTTGCTAAGCGTGCCATATTGGCAAAGGCTTCAATAAACTCAGGGCGACAGTCCGGATATCCAGAATAATCGACGGCATTAATCCCGATCACAATCGCTTCGGCACCGAAAACTTCAGCAGCAGCCAGCGCATAGGACAGGAAAATTGTATTACGTGCAGGAACATAAGTAATCGGAATACCTGCCTGCTCATGGTCGGGAACTTCAATACTATGATCAGTCAGGGCAGAGCCACCCAGATTGCCCAGATCAATATTAATCACGCGATGTTCGACACCTGCACGGGCGGTTAAAGCTTTGGCGGCATCAAGTTCAGTGGTCGAACGTTGACCATACATAAAGCTCAGCGCAATACATTCATAACGTGCCTGCGCCCAGGCTAAACAAGTGGTTGAGTCTAATCCGCCAGATAACAATACAATGGCACGAGGGCGCATAGCTAAATCTCCAAAAAACTTAATAAATAATTAACGACCAGTTTCGTCATTCCATAACAGTTTATGTAACTGGAGCTGGAAACGAACAGGGAGATGGTCTTCTAAAATCCATTGGGCCAGATCGCGTGCCAGTTGTGGCATACGGGCAACCCCTTTTTCCACTTCGAAAGCAGGCGAGAACCAAATTGTACTTACCTTGTGCTGCAGCTTGTACTGTTCAACTTGTTGTTTGGACCATTCATAATCCTCACGATTACAGATCACAAACTTAATTTGATCATGCTGGGTTAAATGATCGAGGTTGGAAAGTAAATTCCGTGCCATTTCACCAGAAGTCGGGGTCTTTAAGTCTAATACTTTTGAGACACGTGGGTCTACTTTAGACACATCCAGAGCGCCACTGGTTTCTAAAGATACTTCACAACCGGCATCTGCCAGACGTTGCATCAGTGGCAGGGCATTTGGCTGAGCCAGTGGCTCACCGCCTGTTACACAGATATAAGGTGTTTTAAAATCTAAAGTGGTCTGAATAATCTCTTCTAGAGATTTTCGTTCGCCACCTTCAAAGGAATAAGTAGTATCACAATACGTGCAGCGCAGCGGACAACCGGTCAGACGAATAAACACGGTTGGCAGACCTGCACTATTGGCTTCGCCTTGTAATGAATAAAAGATCTCCGTAATGCGTAAACCCGCAGACGGATCAGAAACAGGAATAGCGGAAGATCGAAGCATACTCATAACAAAATTAACCACGGAAGAAGTAATAGTATAAAAGAAGTAACAGTATAAAAATAAAAATCCCCACGATTATGACTAACCGTAGAGACGAGGAGCGATTGCAGCTCAGAGGAACAATTTATGTTCCGCAGCGGGCTACATTTTAATCTTCGCGCAGTAGATCATTTAGGCTAGTTTTCGCACGCGTTTTAGCATCTACTTTTTTCACGATGATTGCAGCATACAGGCTGTAGGTACCACATTTTGATGGCAGGCTGCCTGATACGACCACAGAACCGGCAGGTACACGGCCATAGTGGATTTCACCAGTTTCACGGTCATAGATTTTAGTCGATTGACCAATAAACACGCCCATTGAAATGACAGAACCTTCTTCAACAATTACGCCTTCAACGATTTCAGAACGTGCACCGATAAAGCAGTTATCTTCAATAATGGTCGGATTTGCTTGAAGCGGTTCAAGAACACCACCAATCCCCACACCACCTGACAGGTGAACATTTTTACCAATCTGAGCACATGAACCAACAGTCGCCCATGTATCAACCATGGTACCTTCATCCACATAAGCACCGATGTTGACATATGAAGGCATCAATACCACATTTTTAGCCTGGAAAGAACCTTTACGTGCGACAGCAGGGGGTACGACACGCACACCGGCTGCTTTAAACTGTGCATCTGTCCAGCCATTAAACTTAGTATCGACTTTGTCATAGAAGCGCAGGTCACAGGCTTCCATAGGTTTATTGTCATTCAGTTTGAAGGATAACAGAACTGCTTTTTTCACCCATTGATGAACAACCCATTCACCATCGATTTTCTCAGCGACACGTAATGAACCATTATCAAGGCCGGCAATAACTTCTTCAACGGCTTGACGGATTTCAGCTGGGCAATCCGCTGCTGTGAAATTGGCACGCTCTTCAAATGCTTGTTCAATGATTGTTGCAAGCTGAGTCATAGTTTCCTTCCCGAAAAAAATTTCCAAGATTTTACACTAAATTGAGCAAAAAATAGATGGAAAACATGTCTGAGATTGAAATTAGTTCTCTGGTGGGTTCATCAGACAGAACTGATGATTCTGGTTCGGAAATTAACGAACATTTTCATTTATATAGCGCATGATAAAGCACATATTCTTAAAACAGATAAAAACAGCTATAAACTTATATTTCTGTGCAAAAAAGCCATAAAAATCATATAAAAAGCATAATTTGTATCAAAAGCTTACAAAAACTCACTAAAAGTTGAATAAAGTATGAGCAAATAGTGAATTAACATGCAGGCATAACGAAGAGTAAAAACGTTAAAAATAATTTTTTTGAGGAGAACTGTATGAAAACTTTTGCTAAATATTTTGTGCTGTCCGTCTTGGCTGCATCAGCGACTTCAGTAATGGCAGCTGACGAAGTTATTGTCACTGATGAAGGTGTAGCTGAATTCTCTTTCTTCAAACCAGCATCTGTACGTGCTGAAGTAGGTACAACAGGTTACGGTGGTGCAATCTCTTGGAGTGCAAATCCATATGTAGGTGTGACGCTCGGTTATAACGGCGGTGATATTTCCTGGTCAGATGATCTTTCTATTAATGGCTCTAAATATGACCTAGATATGGAAAATAACCTGACTTATTTAAACGCTGAAATTCGTCCTTGGGCGAACTGGTTCTATGTAGCTGCTGGTGTAGCTTATGTAGATAATGATTATGATATTAATCGTCGTGTTGGTGCCGGTGAATCATTTACTGTTAATGGTGTAGACTTCTTAGCAGATAGTCCAAATGGTGCAGCTATTAATGGTCAATTATCATATAAGAATAATATTGCCCCGTATGTAGGGATTGGTTTCTCTCCAGCAATTACTAACCGTTGGGGTGTGTTTGGTGAAATTGGTGCCTACTATAATGGTAATCCAACAGTAACTTTAACACCATCGGGCTCAGCGACTAATACTAGTGGCACTGATTTTGTAACAGAAGTAGGTCGTGAAGAACAAGAAATCCGTAACGATAATGAATACGAATGGTTGCCAGTTGCGAAACTGGGTGTAAGCTTCCGCTTCTAATCAGTTTGTGTATAAAAAAACGAGCTTCGGCTCGTTTTTTTTATCTCTACCTTCGCTATAGGGATATTTCAATGTAAAGTTTTAAAAATTTGTTTTAAATCCATTCTCTAAAAGGAACTTGTGAAGCATAAGTCCAGCCTTTCAATACAATGGACTGCACTGCGTTAAATAGAGCAATGCCTTTAAGAACGTCAGGACAGTTATTTTTATACAAAATTGCGCGCCATCAATATAAAAAAAGAGGCTATTTAAGCCTCTTCATATTAATCTTATCCTTCACGGATTATTCATCAGGATAAGCCACTTTTTTCAGTGCTTTAATATCAGCATCTGGAGAGCAGAGCGAGATAAATTCATAGCCATAACCGCGAAGTAAATGACCTTTACGCACCGCAATCCAAGTGGTATTCATCCCAAAAATATCAGTTTTAATCTGTTTCAGGCGGTAATCACGTTCTGGATCATAGGCCACATCGTTGACAATCCCGACACCCATATTCAGTTCGACATAGGTCTTGATGACATCGGCATCTAAGGCTGACATCACGATATCGACATCAAAACCTGCATCTTCAAAGGCGGTATCAATTTTAGAACGGCCTGTGAACCCGCCATGATAGGTAATGATTGGATAGTTGGCCAAATCTTCGATACGGATAAGGTCTTTCTTGGTCAATGGGTGGTTCTGTGGGGTAATAATACTGTGCTGCCATTGATAGTACGGTACGCTTGCCAGATTATCTTCAGTGGTCAAAGCTTCTGTTGCAATACCGATATCTGCTTCGCCTTGCAGCAGCATTTCGGTAATTTCAACCGGGCTGGCCTGTTGCAAAATTAAATGTACTTTAGGAAATTCTTTTTTAAATTGATTGACGATAGGCGGCAGAACATAACGCGCCTGCGTATGTGTGGTGGCAATCGTTAATGTGCCTTCATCGACTTTGTTAAAATCATCCGCCAGGCGTTTGATATTATCGGCATCGACCAGCATGCGTTCCACAATCCCAAGCAGTGCCTGACCAGGTTCAGTCAGACCCAATAAACGTTTGCCCTTACGAATAAAAAGCTGTACACCCAGTTCATCTTCCAGGTCTTTAATATGTTTACTTACCCCAGACTGAGAGGTATACAAGGCCGCAGAAGCTTCGGTTAAATTAAAGTTTTGACGAACAGTTTCTCGAATAATTCTAAGTTGTTGGAAATTCATAATTTTATAACCCTATAAGCGGATGGGGCTGAACTGGCCCCATCTGATATGTCTTAAGCGACCTGATTGGCTGCAAATAAATGCAGATTAAGCGGGCTTAACCATACAGTCTGATTTGCTCGGAACTGATGTGCACGCGCCTCTTCTGGTGTTAACGAGATTTCAATCAGGTTACCCCGACGGTCATTGAGTTCAGCAACGACTTTACCGGCAATCCATACTTCGCGCAGGAAAGTAGCCTGAATCGCATTATCCTGAGGCTGGGCCGAAATCTGCAGTTCATCCGGGCGAGCGAAGACAATGACATTACCCTGAGCTGCCTGTTTAGCGGCATCGAACTGAATACGGTCTTCACCTAGCTGAATGATGCCGTTATGGTTCTGACCTTCAAAACGGTTGGCTTGTCCCAGGAAGTCAAATACGAAAGGTGTTTTCGGGGTTTCATAGACTTCACGAGGTGAACCGATCTGTTCCACGTTACCTTTGTTCATCACCACAATCTGATCCGCGACTTCTAAGGCTTCTTCCTGGTCATGGGTTACGAAAATAGAAGTAATGTGCAGTTCATCATGTAGGGTACGTAACCAGCGACGCAGTTCTTTACGCACTTTGGCATCTAATGCACCAAATGGTTCATCGAGTAACAATACGCGTGGTTCCACAGCAAGAGCACGTGCCAGCGCAATACGCTGACGCTGACCGCCTGAAAGCTGAGCCGGGTAGCGATCTGCCAGGAAACCCAGTTGTACCAGATCAAGCAAACGTGTAACACGCTTTTTAATTTCTGCTTCCGAAGGACGGGTTTTGCGCGGGCGAACGCGCAGACCAAAAGCGATATTGTCAAATACCGTCATATGCCGGAATAGGGCATAATGCTGGAATACGAAGCCGACTTCACGTTCACGGACATGCACATTGGTGGCATCTTCACCTTCTAAAATCACCTGACCACCGTCGGCAGATTCCAGACCGGCAATGATCCGCAGCAGGGTAGTCTTACCGCAGCCTGAAGGGCCGAGCAGGGCAACCAATTGACCATCTGGAAAATCTAGGGAAATATTGTTCAGTGCATGGAATGCACCAAAGTGTTTTTCAATATTTTTAACTTGAATACTCATGTGGGCATTCCTTAAGAAACTGTTGAATCGTCATTACGTTTGTCTTGTTTTTCCTGGCGCAGTTCAACCCAGGTTTTCAGAACCAGAGTCACAATTGCGAGGAGAGCCAGAAGCGATGACACGGCAAACGCAGCACTAAAGGTATATTCGTTATAAAGAATCTCGACGTGTAGCGGCAAAGTATTGGTTTCACCACGAATATGGCCAGAAACCACTGATACTGCACCGAACTCACCCATGGCGCGGGCATTACACAGAATCACGCCGTAGATCAGACCCCATTTGATATTGGGCAGGGTCACTTTCCAGAAGGTTTGCCAGCCAGATGCACCGAGTACAATCGCTGCTTCTTCTTCCTCGGTACCTTGCGCTTCCATTAAAGGGATCAGTTCACGTGCGACAAAAGGTACGGTAATAAATACGGTTGCCAGCACAATTGCAGGGACGGCATACAGGATTTTGATGTCATTATCCATCAACCAGTTGCCCATCCAGCCTTGAGTACCGAAAATCAGCACCAGCATCAAACCTGCAATAACAGGAGATACCGAGAAAGGCATATCAATAATGGTGGTTAAGATCGATTTACCACGGAAATTGAATTTCGCGACACACCATGCGGCTGCAACGCCAAATACGACGTTCATTGGCACCGCGATTGCAGCAGTCAGTAAGGTCAATTTGACTGCAGATAATGTATCAGGGTGAACCAATGCTTGAGTATAGACGCCTACACCTTGTTTAAATGCTTCCACAAATACCAGAATTAACGGCAGAATCAGGCAGCTTAAAAAGAAAATCAGTGCAATGGTAATCAGGGTATAACGTACCCAGGTCGGTTCACGGGTCGCGTCACGGGATTGCAGTTTTTCAGCCAGCGCATTGCTGTTGGTATTTAAACTCATCGTGCAGTTCTCCCAGTACGGCGGCTGGCCCAAGCTTGCAATAGATTAATCAGGAACAGCATCACAAATGAAATCAGCAACATGACGACTGCAATGGTCGTTGCACCCGCATAGTCATATTCTTCCAGGCGGGAAATAATCATTAAAGGTGCAATTTCAGTTTCAAATGGCTGGTTACCGGCAATGAAGATCACCGAACCATACTCACCCACACCACGCGCAAAGGCCAAGGCAAAACCTGTGATCAGTGCTGGTAACAAGATGGGGAATATGATTTTGGTGACAATTTGAAAGCGGTTCGCTCCCAGTGCAGAGGCAGCTTCTTCCAGTTCAGTTTCCAGATCAGACAATACCGGTTGTACAGTACGTACCACAAAAGGAATACCGATAAAGATCAAGGCCAGCGTAATACCGATTGGGGTATAAGCCACCTTGATGCCGATTGGATCTAAATACTGACCAATCCAGCCCGTCGGTGCATATAAAGAAGTCAGGGCAATACCGGCAACTGCGGTTGGCAAGGCAAAAGGCAAATCGACCAGGGCATCGACAATACGTTTACCAGGGAAGGTGTAACGCACCAGGCACCACGCCAGTAACAGGCCAAAGACCACATTGATCAGGGCAGCAATAATAGCTGTTGAGAAGCTGAGCTGAAGTGACTTGAGAATACGTTCAGAGCTTAGGATTTCCCATAAGCCATCCCAGCCGATGCCGAGTGATTTAATAAAGACGGCAGACAGCGGGATCAATACAATTAATGATAAATACGCTAGGGTAAAGCCTAGAGATAGACCAAATCCTGGCAGCACTCGGGATCGCTGCGACAT
>CANQWW010000064.1 GCA_947627655.1 uncultured Acinetobacter sp.
TCACTGTATCTTCTGCCTGTAAATGCCTGGGTGTCAGCACTTCAGGCTATTATGCCTGGCGAAAACGCCAGGCCAATCCAGCGCAGAAATATAATGATTTAAAAGCTGTATATTGGCAGCATCATGCACGATTGGGTGCACCTTCATTAGTACATGACATGCATGATTTAGGGTACACCATGAGCGAACGAACCGTTGGAAGAATGCTAAAAAAACTTGGTCTACGGAGCAAGATTGCACGTAAATACAAGCATACGACTGATTCAAAGCATCGTTTGCCTACAGCACCAAACTTGTTAGATCGCCAATTTACAGTCATGCAGCCTAACAAGGTTTGGACAACGGATATTACCTATATCCGTACCAAGCAAGGTTGGCTGTATTTATGTGTGATGCTGGATCTATTTAGTCGTCGTATCGTGGGATGGCAAACCAGCCATCGAATAGACCGCCAATTGGTGTGTGATGCGTTTCATTATTCAATGGCTCGTCAGGGCTATCCAACAGGTGTTATGGTTCATTCGGACCAAGGCAGTCAGTACTGTAGTCGTGATTTTAGAGCACTCTTGCTGACAAATGATTGTATTCAAAGTATGTCTAGACGCGGCCTTGCGCAGTATACTGCTCATGGGATAATGCCGTGACTGAAAGCTTCTTTCATACATTGAAAGGCCATGTGGTGCATGGCAGTGTGTTTGTCACTCGAAAAGAGGCGAATGCGGTCTTGTTTGACTATATTGAGATTTATTACAATCGGGTCAGAAGGCATTCTGCAAACGGTTGGTTAAGTCCAGAAGCCTTTGAACAGAAATATATTAAAAGTTTAGAGGGATCGATTGTCCACGATACTGTCTAGGATCACTAATACCTTATTTAAATTAAAGAAAGTAAGAAATAATTTATGAATTTATATGAAATATTGCATGTTTCTCAAGATGCACCAGAAGAAATTATTAAGCTTGCGTATAAGGGATTAGCCCAAAAGTATCATCCAGATCGATATAAAGGTAATGATGCGAATGAAATAATGGTAAAAATTAGAGATGCATATGAAACTTTAATTGATCCAATTAAACGTAAAAATTATGACCAATTTCTTGCAGAACAAGCTCAACGTAAGTGGCAGCAAGAGGAAGATATCAAGAAGAAGGAGCAAGAAGAGTTTATTCGAGCTCAAAGGGCTGCTTTTGAACAAAAAAATAAAACCGACTCCACCAGTAAATCGAATGAGCAAACTCAAGAAACTGATTCTAAAAGTTTTAAAATGAATATCTCTATTGATGTTCCAAATAATTTTTCCATCTTTTCTCCTTTTTTTAAATTTAAAAATTGGATTATTGATAATAAAGAAAATTTCAAAAATTTGGGCATGGTTCTTATAGGCTCAGTTATTTTACTTACTTTAGTAATTATGATGTTAGACAACCTTGGGAGGTCATCGACAGATTCAATTTCACAAAACAATTATGATCAAACAGTAGAAACTGATCTTCCAGATGATGAAAGTATCCTTCTTACTGAAGAGCCGGAGTTGGAGCCAGAGCCAGTTAATATTCCCAGTACATACATAGATTCTCCATTGAATTCTGAAGTCACTAATTTACCTGAAATTAATTCCGTAGACATAAGGAATGCTGCTAATCAAGTTTTAAAAATTTCAGAAGAAAGTGGATTAATGGGTTTAAATGCATATATTCAAAATTGTTATTCACTACCTACCCAAGATAAACTGCATTGTTTATATTTTGATATTGCTAGTAAATATTATCATGATGCTGGAGTTCAAGCAGGTTTTCCCGCTGAGGAATTTTTTAATAACAGTATTATTTTTGAAAGAGTAATTCAGAATTATTATGACTCTTATCAAGTCTCATCAGAAGTTATAGAACAGCATCTTGAAGATGCATTAAAAGAGACAAACAGTACAATGCATGGGTTACTTATGGAAAAATATTCATAAATATTACTCATCATTAAGTTTATTAGCTTTAATCTTCGCATAAAGTTTTTCGTATAAAGATTGGCTATTTCAAACCATCAGTAGAGAGAAATTTTTAGAGGTATGATTTAGGTTAATAATCGTGAGATTAAGATAAATTTTTTTAGTCATTGATGTTTTTCAATTCTGTTAGATAGTTAGTTTTAGAAAATCCTATCCTTGAAATTAATAGGCACTGAATAGGCACGTATTTTTTTTAAAATTTTAAGCTAATGATATATATAAAATATAAGTTAAATTACATTCTGTATCGGAAAATAGTGTTCTAGATCAAATAACAAGCCCTTCACTGAGGGCTTTTTTATTAGGCGGTGATGCGTAGTTTCTGATGCCAGAACCACAGCACTAAACATAAAATACTCATCGCTACACAAAAACTGGTCACAGCAAAAGATAAACCAAAATGATCCGCCAGATAACCTACTGCGATAATGGGCACAATTGTGCCTAAATAGCCAATAAACAGATAAGTTGACATGACCGCTGCGCGATTCTGCAAGGTCGTGATGGCATGAATCACAGCAAATGCACCCATTAAGGCAAAACCGTGTCCAATCCCGAATAGAATATCGCTGACAAAAAACAAGAGACTGGCTTTGAGGATCATACACAGTGCGAGACTGATAAGACTGGCAAGCATAATGATTAAACCAATGTTCAGACATTTTTTCGCAGCAACTGCTTTAGCGAAGAACTGCACTAGCGCAGAAATCAGCAAAATACAGGTAATGGCGCTACCACTGACGAAAGGGCCATGCCAGGGTAAAATATCCTGGATAAAGGAGGGTGACAGGGAGGCGAATAAACTAAAGGCAGCAAAAGCACTAAATGCAGTCAAACCCACAATCATAAACAGGGGATGATACTGCGGTTCCGGACGGAGTAATTTGGGTGCAATACTTAAGGGTTGAGGTTGAAACGCTGGCGCTTTTAACCGGAACAAGCCAATAAAACACAGCACTGCTCCCAAAATAATAGGAAGATATGGCGTGATCAGTGGGGTTTGAGAAAACTGTGCAATCGTCCCGCCGACAAAAGGACCCAGACCAAAGCCAACGGCAGTCAGAATAGATACCCATTGCGGTGCAAGCTGCTTATGCCTTTCTGGAATGGTTTGCATCATGCCCAGCATGGCTGAAGTCGTCATCAAGCCTGAGGCAATACCAATAATGAAACGACCTACAGATAAGATCAGTGCATTGTCTGCAAAGACTGAAATAATTAACCCCAAGCTAATAAAGACCAGGCCAAGCTGTAGGGTTCTTAAAAAACCAATGCTGTTGCTGGTCCGTCCTAGGAATAACAGGGTACTCAGACAGCCAAACATATAAGCGACAAAAATATAAGTAATTTGGCTGGGGGATAAATGCCAGGCTTGTTGATAAATGGGATAAAGAGGACTTGCCAGTGCTGTCCCGATCGTGCCCATAATCAATGCAAGGCTGACCATGGCAAAAGGTCGCCATGAAATATTTTCTGTCATGTTGCTGCCATAGAAGTTCAACATCACAATTTAAAAGAATGATGTGGAAGCGTGAAGAGAATAGAAGGCAGTGTATCGGTTAGATAAAAAAACGGTCAATCCTCTTGCTGTAAATAGATGAAGATATTGAGTGAAAAGTCAGCCATAACGTTTTAACAGCTTTAGAAACTCTTGCAGGTCCGGTTCACTGACGGCTTCAGGGTCTTTAATGACATGCTCCCGAAGGTGTTCCTCAATCAGTTCATTCATCAGCCCATTCACTGCACCCTTGATCGCAGCCACCTGCTGCAAGATCTCAATACAGCTTGATTCTGGCTGAGTCAGCGCAGCTTCTACGGCATGAATCTGACCCTTTAAGCGCCCCACCCGATTTAATATTTTTTTGTCTTCATGTAAATGACTCACCTTAAGTCTCCAAAAATAAATATACTAAGGGGGAGTATATTAATAAGAGCGGACGAATGCAAAACAATAGTAACCAGACGCATGACCACCAGTTTGATGCAGGCAATCCGCTGGCACAAAAAAAGATGCTGTTCGCGATTATTCTGACCGCAGTGATGATGGTATTTGAGATTTTTGGTGGCTGGTTTTTTAATTCTATGGCCCTGTTAGCCGATGGCTGGCATATGAGTTCGCATGTCTTAGCGCTGGGATTGGCCTATGCTGCTTATAAGGCTGCCCGTCACTATGCGGATGATCCGCGTTTCAATATGGGCACCTGGCGGATTGAAATTCTGGCAGGTTATAGCAGTGCGATTCTGCTCTTGGTTGTGGCGGGCTTTATGGCTTTTCATTCCTTCGAACGTCTGTTTTTTCCGGTCGAGATTCACTATAACGAAGCTATTCCGATTGCCATTTTGGGCCTGCTGATCAATCTGGTCTGTGCCTGGTTACTGCATGATGCTGGACATCAGCATGCTCATGGCCATGAGCACAGTCATCATCACGAGCATGCATCTGAACAGGATGACTTGAATCATCAGGCTGCCTTTATGCATGTGGTGGCAGATGCGCTCACTTCGGTATTTGCCATCATCGCCTTATTTGCCGGCAAGTATTTTGGCTGGGATATTCTGGATGCAATTCTGGGCATTGTGGGTTCTGTTCTGGTGGCGCGCTGGTCTGTGGGTTTACTTAAACAGACCGCTAAGACCTTGCTGGATGCCGATATGGATGCGCCCGTGGTAGAGGAAATTCGCGAAGTGATTGCTGGGTTGGGGCCACAGGTACAGCTGACCGATATTCATGTGTCTCGGGTCGGTAAAGGTAAATTTACCTGCTTTGTCGCGTTGGATACCACACTGGATTTAAGTCCGGATCAGGTCCGAGAAGCGATTTCTATTCATAAGGAAATCGTGCATATTTCAGTAGAAATTAATCCGCTAAGCTCAGTGTAATTCATTCGTTATTGTTCCACGTGAAACATTCAAGGTCATAGCACAAGGACACTACATAAATTATCTGATTTTTAGACGATAAACGCCTAAAATCGGAATACTTTTATCAACTGACATGAGCAGGAGATTCATGCTGAAACCAACCCTATTGCTGGCCATGACGGCGCTGGCATCTGGCCTGAGCTTTGCTGATATTAACCAAGTTAAAGCCAACCTGGCCAAAAATAGCCCAGAGCTGAATCTTGAAAACCTGCAGAGCACCGAAATGAAAGGCATCTATAGTGCCTCTCTGGATGGTCAGATCGTGTATTTGAATGCAGATGCCCAGCATCTGATTGCTGGTACCATGCTGCGGGTGGCAGATAAAAAGAACCTGACCCGGGACCTGGTGCTCAAACAGAACAGTATTGACTGGAAAAAGCTGCCGCTACAAGATGCACTCAAGTCTGTGCAAGGAAGCGGTAAACGCCAGATTGCGGTATTTTCTGACCCAAATTGCCCGTATTGCAAACAGCTTGAAGTAGAACTGAAAAAGCTGCCGGATGTCACCATCTATACCTTTGTCCTGCCCCTAAAACCACAGTCAATTAAGCCGTCCAAACAGCTGTTCTGTGAAAAAAATCCAGCTCAGGCCTGGGAGGACTTGATTAGCAAAGGGCTACAGCCACAATCGACCAAAAGCTGTAATCACCCGATTGAGCGTAATATTGCGCTGGCCAAATCACTGAATATTCAAGGCACACCCGCGATTATTTTCTCTAATGGCCTAAAACTGATGGGGGCCTACCCGGCGGAGCAGATTGAAAAAATCTGGACAGAATTAGGCCTTTAACCGATAGCTAACGACGTCCAGAATCTTTTCGGCGCAGGAAAGTTTCTATCTTTCCTATAAAAAAGGCACCCCGATATGAGGGTGCCTTTTTATGCGCGATCGCGCTTGGGGTTTTAAACAGTGCTACGTTTGGTGACCATGTTATAGATAAACAGGATGATAATTGCACCAATCACTGAGGCGATAAAACCGGCCGCAGAACCTTCATCATAAAGACCCAGCATACGACCGCCATAGGTCGCGAGTAATGAACCGGCAATCCCCAGTAGGGTCGTCATGATAAATCCGGCTTTGTCATTGCCCGGATGGATGGCACGGGCAATCAGACCTGCGATAAAACCAATAACAATTGCAACTATAAGTGACCACATCTGCATGCTCCTTTCTTATCATGTCTTTGTTTTACGTCATGTTCATTAGTGATCATCCGCCAATCTATCGTTTGAATCCATCCTGGTCTTGCAACGGCATGTTGTGTTTTTGTTCATGTGAAGCAGAGATAAAAAAAGTGGCCTATCGCCACTTTTTCAAAGTTTGGTCTTAAAGACCAATTTCACCAATAAATGGAATATGGCGATATTTCTGGTCATAATCCAGACCATAACCAACGATGAATTTATCTTCGACTTCAAAGCCCAGGAATTGCACATCAAGCTCAATTTCACGGCGTGATGGTTTGCTCACCAAGGTACAGAGTTGAATCGAGTTTGGCTCACGGGTCTGTAAAATTTCCAGAACTTTGCTCAGGGTATTGCCCGAATCGATGATATCTTCGACCACCAGTACATCTTTACCACGAATTTCACCATCCAGATCTTTCAGGATTTTGACATCACGGCTTGAGGTTGTACCACCACCATAGCTGGATACAGTCATGAAATCGAGTTCATGCGGCTTGGAAATGGCACGACATAAGTCCGCCATGAAGATCACTGAACCGCGTAATAAACCGATGAGCACCAGCTCTTTATCACTATGACTATAGTGTGCATCGATTTGAGCACCTAGCTCTTTGACTTTAGCTTGAATTTCTTCAGCGGAAATCATTACGCTCATTTGAACGGTCATGGGTAGATACCTAAAAAGTAAAAATAGCAAAATAAAAAAGGTGTTGACCTGCAACACCTGATATTTATGCAATTTTAATACATCCGGCAGGCAGATGCACCTGTTTTGCCTTGCCAGAATGTAATCATTTTTTCGGCAAGGGTGAATCTCGCTTGAGTAAAAAAGCACAACCGAGCGCCATCACTGGCAGGATTAAGCAGCGGCGACGGCGTGATTTTTCAGGTGTTTTTTTCTGATGCTGCTTTGACATAGATGGCTTCTCCATACACATAAGTCGCCGCAATATTACGGTCATCCCCCAGCATCATCAGGGCAAAAAAGGTATCTTCAATATGCTTGGCCCGGCTTTGACGCAGTTGTTGCAGTGCTGTGGCATTCAGGTCCAGTACCACAAAATCAGCCTCTTTACCGACCTTAAAATTACCCAGTTGACCGTCCAGGCTCAAGGCTTGGGCCCCACCTAAGGTAGCATGATACAGGGCTTCAAAAGCCGAGAGTTTTTCTCCTTGCAGTTGTTGCACCTTATAGGCTTCATTCAGGGTTTGCAGCTGGTTAAACGAGGTTCCAGCGCCGATATCGGTTCCCAGTCCGACTTTGACCTGCTTGTCCCAGGCTTTTTTTAGCGGGAATAAGCCACTGCCAAGGAACAGGTTTGAGGTTGGACAGAAAGCAATTGCCGAATCGGTCTGCTGCATACAAGCCCACTCCTCTTCCTCCAGATGCACACAATGGGCAAATACCGATTTTGAACCGGTCAGGCCATAGTGATGATAAACATCCAGATATCCCTGTTGTTCCGGGAACAACGTTTTTACCCAGGCAATCTCGTTGTTATTTTCACTGAGATGGGTATGCACATAGACATCCGGATACTCGGTTTTAAGCTTGCCGGCCTGTTCCAGCTGTTCCGGGGTTGAGGTCGGGGCAAAACGTGGGGTGATGGCATACAGATTACGCCCCTGCCCGTGCCATTTTTCAATCAGGGCTTTGGAGTCGTAATAGGCACTTTCGGGTGTATCGGTCAGGGCTTCAGGCGCATGTCGATCCATCAGGACTTTCCCGGCAATCAGGCGCATATTACGCTGGGTAGCTGCGTGAAATAAGGCCTCTACGGATTGTGGGTGTACGGTACAGAATACCAGGGCTGTGGTGGTGCCATTTTTCAGTAATTCTTCTACAAAAAACTCGGCAATATTGGCACAATATTCGGGATCGGCAAACTGGATTTCTGTTGGAAAGGTATAGGTGTTTAGCCATTCCAGCAGCTGTTCGCCATAAGCGCCCACCATTTCGGTTTGCGGGAAATGAATATGGGTATCAATAAAGCCTGGCACAATTAATTGCTCGGGATAATGCTGGACCTTAATCCCTTCTGGAAGCTGCTGCTGGCCCTCTTCCCAGCTGCCAAACCACTGAATTTTACCGTTTTGGCATATCAGTAAACCATCTTCTACATATCGCACTTGGTCGTGAATTTCACGCGCTTGGGCAACCGTATTCTGAATATCGAGGAAGCGACCGCGTACTGCCGTCGTTGCAATGATAGAAGACATTCTTAACCTGCACTTTGTGATTTTTTCGATTGATTGTACCTGATCTTGTTGATTTGAACTGTATTGGGTTTTTACGTGATCTTTGGGAACGCGATACCACATCATAGCGAGCTGCTCTGCCGGCAGTTAAATATATGTATGATCGCCGCTGCGGCATCAAAAATATTCTCTGTCTTTCTGCCGTTGTTATGACCGGAGGCCGCTATATCTTTATCTGCGTTAGATATCATGCCGCT
Source organism: uncultured Acinetobacter sp. (assembly GCA_947627655.1). GTDB lineage: Bacteria > Pseudomonadota > Gammaproteobacteria > Pseudomonadales > Moraxellaceae > Acinetobacter. The sequence continues at coordinate 8,572 of CANQWW010000064.1, forward strand.
GGGTAGAATAAAAAAGCCTTCCAGAAGGAAAGCTTTTGAGGAACGACAGGATACGTTTAGAGCTGGTGAATATTGTATTTTTTATTGTGACGGATCGACAGCAAGGCTGTGATGGTCAGTACCAGTACGATAAAGCCTAAAGACAACCAGATTGGCATATGGAACACATCCAGCATGAGCATCTTAAAGCCGATAAAGACCAGAATCACGCCCAAACCGTATGGCAGGTAATACATTTTGGATGCTGCACCAGACAGTAGGAAGAACATGGCACGCAGACCCAGAATGGCCATCAGGTTCGCCGTCAGGACAATAAACGGATCCGTGGTCACCGCAAAAATTGCCGGGATCGAATCCACTGCAAAAATTACATCAGAGGCTTCGACCAGAATCAGGACCAGAAATAAGGGGGTCGCCCAGAGCAGGCCATCTTTACGTACAAAGAACTTGTTGTCTTCCAGCTGCGGGGTAATCCGCATGTGTTTACGTAACCATTTTAGGAGCGGCATGTCTTCAATATTGCTGGGTTCATCATTATGCCCACGCAGGAACTTGTAGCCGGTATACACCAGAAAAGCACCGAATAGATAGAGAATCCAGGAGAACTCCTGAACGAACCAGGCACCAATAAAAATAAAGATCGTTCTCAGCACAATGGCGCCAAGTACGCCGTAAAGTAGCAGCTGACGCTGTAACGCAGGTGGAATAGCAAAAGCTGCGAAGATCATCAGCCAGACAAAGACATTATCAATTGCCAGGGATTTTTCCAGCAGATAGCCTGCGAAATACTCCATCACTTTCTGGTTCGCAAGAGCAACGCCCGCAGTTTGTTCCAGATACAGCCAGAGCCCGCCACCAAACAGCGCCGCAACACTGACCCAAGCAATGCTCCAGTAAGCCGCCGTCCGGATTTTAACCTCTTGGCCATGCTGATGCTTGAAGCCAATAAAGTCGATCACCAGCATGATCGACACAATGCCAAAAAAAACAAGATACAGCCACAGCGTACCAATAGTTTCCATGTGTTTTCTCCACATCGGACAACCGGCCATAAAAAAACCTCGACCAGCTGCCAGATGAATAACATACATCTGTAACAACATGATCAAGGTCTTGCCTACATCCGACTGTTGCAAATTTTCAGTAAAATATTTGCAGTTAGGATGCTCAGATACCGACTTTTTGCAAAGTGTAATGACGATATTCTGACACGTTGCAGGGTTCATATCATCCATTGCAACGTTTGGAGGAGGCTACTCCCCTTGTTCAAACTTAATTCTTTTTGAGTGAATACTCAATAAATCAAGCATGCCAGATTTTTAAATCAGACACAATTTTATTTACAAAAAACCTGAGCTTAAATCCGGATAAAGTCCGCACGACGTACCAGATATAAACTGAGTAATAGTCCCAGTGTCGCCAGCAGGCCCCCGATCCAGCCAATACTGTATAAACCGACTTGTGCCGTGATGATACTGCCGAGCAAGGCTCCGCCCCCAATGCCGACATTGTATAAGCCGGAATAGATTGCCATAGCGACATCAGTGGCGTCTGCAGCCAGATTGAGGGTTCTGGCCTGCAAGGCCAGACTGAAACCAATAATACTAATGCCCCAGAGCAGACTTAAGGCATTAAAACCGAACAGGTGCAGCGCTAAGGGTAGTAACAGCAGCATCGACAGGCCCAAGCCCAAGGTAAATAAGGGAATCATCAGTTTTGGAAAGCGCGGCGCAAACTTGCCAAATAAATAAGAACCCAGAAAACCGGCCCCGCCATAGATCAATAACCAGGTGGTGGTTTGCGAGGAACTCAACTGTGCCACTTTCAAGGCAAAAGGTTCGATATAGCTGTAGGCAGTAAACTGGGCGCTAATCACAATGACGGTCAGGGCAAAGACCAGCATCAGGCTGGGACGGCGTATCAGGGTTTTCAGACTGCTAAAGGAACCAGAATTGAGACTTGGCAAGCGTGGCAAGGTCTTGGCCAGAATCAGGCAAACCAGTGTCGCCAAGATGGCAATCAGGCCAAAACTGTTGCGCCAGCCATAGCTCTCCCCGATTACCCGGCCCAAAGGAATACCCAAGACCATCGCCATCGCGGTACCGGTAGAAAGCAGCCCCAAGGCCTGAAATTCTTTGCCCTGTGGTGCAACCCGTATGACGAGTGAAGCGGTAATTGACCAGAACAGCGCATGGGCCACGGCAATGCCGATCCGGCTGAGCACCAGGATGCTAAAGTTCCAGGCAAAATAAGACAGGACATGACTCAGGATAAATACGCTAAAGAGTATAATGAGCAGCAGACGCCGTTCAATATTTTTGGTCAGCAACATGATCGGTAAAGACAACAGAGCCACTACCCAGGCATAGATGGTCAGCATCAATCCAACCTGAGTCGCTGAAATGGCAAAGCTGTGGCCGATATCGCTTAACAGTGCAACTGGAATGAATTCAGTGGTATTAAAAATAAAGGCGGCACAGGCCAGTGTAATCACACAGAGCCATTGCTGTGCAGTAGAACGCGGTTGGGTAGCAGTCGACATGATCAAACGTCAGAATAGAATCCGCGTATTCTATGCTGTTGTGTGGTGATTGCACATCAGAAAAGCAGCAAAAAAACCCGGTAAAATTAAAAAAATCCAACATTGTAACGCCGTAGAATATGGCAGTCTGACTTAAGATATAGGGGAAGTTTATGCAAATTGAACACCAACAACAGCCTCAACAGGGGGCATGGCTAATTGAGCAGTCAGGCCAGCGTCTGGCAGAAATGACCTATTCCCGTGTAGAAGACGATGGTAGGCTAAATATTGAGCACACTTGGGTCGATGATAGTTTACGAGGTCAGCGTATCGGTCAGCAACTGCTGCAAGCTGCAGTAGAATTTGCCCGTATGAATGAGCTGAAAATTGTTCCATTTTGCCCTTATGTCAAATCCATGTTTGCACGTGACAGTAGCCTGCAGGATGTACTGCATAAGGACTCCTCAATCATCTGAATCAGCGTGGCCTTGGTTAGACAGATGGCTTAAGCGGATGTAGTGAGATAAATAAAGCATTTCAGGCAATCAGCCAGTACAAATCAGCAAACAGGTCGATCCTGTTGAAAACAGCACAGGTAAGTACATGAAAAATATTAAACATCAGGACTCAAAACGTGGCGGCGTATTCTATCTGGAAGAAGATGGACAGCGTGTTGCTGAAATTACCTATCAGTGGCGCGAGGCCGACACCATTGTGGCTGACCATACCTGGGTTTCACACGCATTGCGTGGTCAGGGTGTCGCACGTAAAATGCTGGACATTCTGGTCGATTTTGCTCGTCAGAAGCATCTGAAAATTATTCCCCAATGTTCTTATGTGCACGTGATGTTCAAGCGCGATCGGAATTTGGCTGACGTCGTAGCCTTGGCTTTCTAAACATGCCTCGCGGAATCAGCAGATTCAGATTCATCATGGTCCATACACCCGTTTGTTTAAGGTACGGCAGCCGGTAAAGTAGCAGGGCGATAAGCAGCCCCACTCCCATCCAGAATATCTGCTGGTACTGCTGCAGCATCAGCAGGATAGCAATCATCACGGCAATGCTGGTCTGAAAAAAGGCACGCCGTTCGACAAACTGTAATAATGCCCAGCTGAGCACGACGGTACTGAGCAATAGATTGATTTCAGGCTGTACACTGAAGCTGTGCATCACGATCATAAGGATGAAACATAGGCAGGACACACTTAAGCTAATAATCAGGTCTCTGAGCATCGTATTTCATTCCTTATTCAAGTGATTATTTAAAAAATATTATTTTCAAAAATATATTTAATTTTTAATAATTTTCCTGTGAAATGCCCTGAAAGCAGGAGAGAAAATTACTGATCATTGCGCATAAAAAAAATCGAAATAAAAGCCTCCAATTTTTTATTCATATTCTAATTTTGAGTGAATCATCCCTGCTGCAATTCTATGAGCTCACTGCGCATATTGAAACCGAACAAGATCTATTACAGGGTTTAAACGCCAGTTTGGCAATTGCAAGAAAGTTCAATCATACCCATTAAATTTATACTGTCCTGTACGATGCGCAGGGAAAATTCTTTGAATATTTGCAGGATGAGCCTGAAATTGTTGCACAGCTTTTTCAGCGCAGTGCTGCTGATCGCCGTCAGCATCAGGCCTATCCTTTCGCTGATACATCGACTGCAACGCCTGGCTTGGGTGAATGGTCAATGAAAGATGCGTATACCTGGCAAGATAGTCTGTTACTTTTTGCATCTCGGCCACAGTCATTTTCTGCTCTATGAATAGAATCAGGATGAACTCGAAGGGCATCTGGAGGGTTACATCGGGTTGATGAAAACTATCAATATGGTCTCTTTACAAGGTGATCAACAGTGTGGTGATGTGGCGTATTTCTGAACGAAGCTTAAAATAAAAAGTCCGCGATGCGGACTTTTTATTGATCCTGGACTAAGCCATTTCGATCATGACTTTCAAGGCCTTTTCATCGGCTGCATGCTTGAATACGTCATAAGCCTTTTCAAATTCAGAAAATTTAAAATGATGGGTGGCCAGTTTTTCTAGTGGTAATTTTCCGGAACAGCAGGTCTTCAGCAGCATACCCGTCGTGTTGGTATTTACTAGACCGGTGGTAATGGTCAGGTTTTTAATCCAGAGTTTATTCAGTTCAAAATTAACCGATTTGCCATGCACGCCGACATTGGCCAGATGCCCACCTTCTTTCACAATGTGCTGGCAAATATTCCAGGTCGCTTCCAGGCCAACCGCTTCAATGGCACAGTCCACCCCTCGCCCATCAGTCAGATCCAGCACACGTTGTATGGCATCTTCCTTCGCAGAGTTGACGCTATGCGTTGCTCCGACAGTTTTGGCAAACTCGAGGCGGTTGTCATCAACATCGATCATGATGATGTTGGCTGGTGAATAGAATTGTGCGGTCAGCAGGCAGCTCATACCGATCGGGCCGGCACCGACAATCGCGACATTATCACCCGGTTTGACCTTGCCATATTGCACGCCAATTTCATGTGATGTCGGCAAGATATCAGAAAGGAACACTGCCACATCTTCATTCAGCCCTTCTGGTAAATGATAGAGAGATGTGTCGGCAAATGGGGTGCGAACATATTCAGCATGGGTGCCATCAATCATATAGCCCATGATCCAGCCACCCTCATTTCTACAATGGGCATACAGCTGTTTCTGACAGTTTTCACAGGTTCCGCAGCGGCTGACACAGGAAATAATCACCCGATCACCTTTTTTAAAGTTTTGAACTGCGGAACCCACTTCTTCCACAATACCAATACCTTCATGACCGAGAATCCGGCCATTAAAGCTGCCGGTTTTTTCTTTTGCGACTTCTTCAATTTCGGGATTTTTACCTTTCCAGATCCCGAGGTCAGTACCACAAATCGTGACTTTGCTGAGTTTGATGATGGCATCGCTGGGATGCAAAATGGTGGGAATGGGGCGGTCTTCAAAGCGGATATCATTGGCAGCGTAATAGACCATGGCTTGCATTGTTGTCATGACACATCTCCTGAGGGAATGAGAGTCTGAACAAGAGCGATCAAGAGATTTCCTGCGGTCATCGCAGTCTGGAAATCTCTTTAGTCAGGTATTGTTATTGGATATGGAGCACGATCATTCTCCTTGATTGTGCCTAGGCCAGCCTGACACTGCAATGCGTCTTATATCCAGATTGCAACAAAAGATAATGAGAAAAAAAAGAGGATTAACTTTATCTGCTTATCCAAAGAGATAAGAGATAAGAGATAAGAGATAAGAGATAAGAGATAAGAGATAAGAGATAAGAGATAAGAGATAAGAGATAAGAGAT
>CANQWW010000065.1 GCA_947627655.1 uncultured Acinetobacter sp.
GCGATTGCTTTGCGCACAGGCCCAAAACTGCGGCGGTGTTCTTCAATCACCCCATGGAGCGCAATAGCTTCAAAATGCACCTTGGTTGGATAACCCTTGTGTTTGGCAAAGCCAAATTGTGGAAATTTCTGGTCCATTGCAATCATCTGATGATCCCGAGTGACTTTGGCCAGAATACTGGCAGCAGAAATTTCAGCATGCAAGGCATCTCCTCCCACGACCGCATCACAGCTCATGGTTAAGCCCTGAGGAATCTTGTTGCCATCGACCAGCACATGATCTGGCTGGATGCTTAAGGCTTCGACAGCACGGCGCATCGCCAGCAAAGAGGCTTGCAGAATATTATGCTCGTCAATTTCTGCTGCAGAACACTCTGCAATCGCCCAGGCCAAGGCTTTTTCCTGAATCTCCACAAACAGCTTCTCGCGCTTTTTCTCGCTCAGCTTTTTCGAATCATTCAAGCCTGCAATCGGATTATTCGGATCGAGAATCACGGCAGCAGCCACGACTGAGCCCACCAATGGCCCACGCCCTGCCTCATCTACACCTGCTATTCGCATCATTTTTCCTTTATCTCATCACTTAAATATAAAAGCGGCCCTACAGGCCGCCCATTCAAGCAATTTTTGCTTAGTTTTTCAAGGTTTCAACCACACAAGCATTTAATGAATTACCCACCACTTTTGCAGCTAGGGTTGCTTGAGAAGTTTTATCCATTGCTGCGACCACCAGATCCGCCGCAGTCACGCTTGTGGTCGCTTTTTCAGCCACACATGAACATACTTCAGTTTGCAATTCAGTCTGTTGGGTTTCAGTCATCAGCTTGGAAGCCGTTTTCCAGTAAGTATTATTGTTGATTTCAGTGACACACTTGGCCTGTACGCCCACTTTTACTGCAGCCAATGCCAAACCATTTGCTGTAGTTGCGGCGGTTGAACCGGTAGTACCCTCCGTGGTGACACATGCAGATAAAATCAAAGCAAGTGGAGCAAGTACGACTAATAATTTTTTCACAGATATATTCCTTATTCATTCATATATGAAGCGTGTCGCTATTGTGCCGAAATTCACCTGAATAAGAAATCTAAAAATCATCTGGCATGTTTAATCTACAGCCAACCAATTAAATAGATGTTGCAGGAAAGCCATCATAGCGTTGCAGATTTAGAATTGCCGAGTTTACTCAGTGTTTGCTAAGGTTCAGCCTTGTTTAAGCGCACCAGAAAATCTATATGAAGAAGTCACTTTATTACACACGAACAGCGCAATGGCTGCATTGGATTATGGCAGTTATCTTTATTGTGGCCTGGCTGATTGGTTTTTATAGCGGTAATTTTTTAAGTTATGAAGTGGATGGCAGCTTTAAAGGTGATGTGATTTCACTGCATAAAAATATTGCCACCACGATTATTTTCCTGTTGGTGGTGCGAATTTTCTGGCGCTACACCCATCCAGCACCTGAACTCCCCGACAGCATGTCACCTCTAATGAAAACTTTGGCTCATGCCGGTCATCTGGCCCTGTATTTCATGCTGATTGCCCTTCCCCTTACAGGCTGCTTATATAGCTGGAGTTTAGGTTATCCGGCACCGGTACTGTATTTATTTAACCTGCCTGCCCTGATCGAGGAAAATCCCGCCGTTACTGCAATTGTAAAACCTTTACATATCTGGCTTTCCTGGGCGGTCGGACTGCTTTTAATCGGACATATTGCCGCAGCGCTGAAACATCATTTTGTCGATAAAGATCATGTATTGAAAAGCATGACCCAGCAGGATAAATAATCAGACCATCAATATAAGATAAATCATTTTCTCAGCCTGCACTTGCAGGCTGTTTTATTCAGTAAATTTCTTGAGACAGCCTTTGAGACTGTTTGTAATCGCTTTCTGGGTCAGCTCTTTTTTGGCTTCCTCATTCACTATAGCTTTGAGCAGAGTGCTGGCAGGTACATCTATTAAGGCTTTCTCGCCCACGCAGTTGCATACATTATGTTCCAGCTTGGCTTTATTGCTGTCCTGCATCAGATAAGTTGAGACTTTCCAGAGTTTAGACTGTTTCAACTCCTCACCGCATTGATAGGCAATCACCGGCTTTAAGACTTTTCGAGTCAGGCTCATATCGGCATGGCTATAAGTCCAGAAAGACACAGCCACCACGGCTAGTACCATCAGGTATTTTTTCATTTATCCACGCATTTAATAAAAAAAGGCAGAGTGAACTCCACTGCTGTCCTATAGTTGAAGTGATTCAGTTTAAGCTACGCGCGTGTGGCAGGGATGCCACACATTACCCATCACGACAGGACGTCGTGTATGGGTAATAAGAGACTTTTCTTGCGAACTCAAAATATATTTTGAGTTCTCATTTGGGTCTTTCCAAAGTAGGGTTGTGCCTACACAAAGCTATTTAAATTTTTAAACAAAAGATGAGGCAGTGTAATATTTAACTCTAAATATAAATAAACTTCATATAGTTAAATCACTTTCTCGTTGCTTTTGTTACTTCATACAAGTCTGGTTGAAATTTTGGGACAATAGGACGTAACCCCTACCTCTTCAGTAACTCAAAAAATTAACCGATAACTTTAATTTTACTGATCCAGTTGGCTTTATCCGCTTCAGACATAAATGCTGCCTCAAAGGAATTGATCGCCAGCTGTTTCAACTCTGTATCGCTCAGATCCAAGGCTTCAGCGATGGCGATAAAATTATCATTCATATAACCACCGAAATAAGAGGGATCATCTGAATTTACAGTCACATGCACGCCCTGCTGCAAGAGGCGACGAATATTATGTTCTTTCATATCCTGCACCACACAAAGCTTTAGATTTGAAAGTGGACATACCGTCAGCGGCATTTTCTCTGCAATCAAACGCTGCATCAAGGCAGGATCTTCTTCCGAACGTACACCGTGATCAATACGATTCACTTTTAGCAAATCCAAAGCCTCCCAGACATATTCTGCCGGGCCTTCTTCACCTGCATGTGCCACAATGAGAAAACCAGCTTCACGTGCTTGAGCAAAGACACGCTCAAACTTGGACGGTGGATGACCAAGCTCGCTTGAATCCAGACCCACCCCTATAATCTGGTCCTTATAGGGTAATGCCTGTTCCAACGTAGCAAATGCAGATTCTTCACTTAAATGACGCAGGAAACACATGATTAGATGTGAAGTAATACCGAGTTTTTCTGCAGCATCATTACACGCGCGTTGCAAGCCATTCAGTACGGTTTCAAATGCAATGCCACGATCGGTATGCGTCTGCGGATCAAAGAACATTTCTGTATGTACGACATGATCTTCCGCACATTTTTCAAAATATGCCCAGGCCAGGTCATAAAAGTCCTGTTCATGAATCAGGACATTGGCACCTGCATAATAGATATCTAAAAATGATTGCAGGTTATGAAAGTTATAGGCCTGCTTCACTTCTTCAACAGATTTATAGGGAATACTAATTTCATTGCGCTGTGCAATCGCAAACATTAACTCAGGTTCAAAGGTACCTTCGATATGCACATGCAATTCAGCCTTTGGCAAGGCTTGAATCAATTCAAGACGGTTCATCGCTACTCCTGATTAAACCTGAGGAAAATAAAAAAGGGTGCAAACTGAGTTTACACCCTTTTGATATTTGGCAAAAACTAGCCGCCAAACATCCAGAATTTTAATGCCCAAAGCACGGCAATAATCCATACCATATATGGAACAGTTGCTGCTTTACCCGTAAGCAATTTAATCAACGCATAGCTAATAAAGCCCATCGCGATACCATCTGCAATTGAGTAAGTAAATGGCATAAATACGATGGTCAGGAAAGCAGGAACAGCTTCCGTAATATCTTCCCAGTCAATATGCACGATACCCTGAATCATCAATACACCAACAAACAATAAAGCTGGTGCAGTAGCAAAGCCGGGTACAGATTGTGCCAATGGTGCCAGGAACAGACAGGCAACAAACAGCAGCCCCACCACAACTGCGGTCAGGCCCGTACGGCCACCTGCAGCCACCCCTGCTGAGGATTCAATATAAGGTGTAGTCGATGAAGTCCCTAATGCCGCACCTGCCACAATTGCAGATGAATCAGCAAATAAAGCTTTTTTCAGACGGGGCAACTTACCATCTTTAAGTAAACCAGCACGATGTGACACACCGACCAGTGTACCGGTCGAGTCAAACAGATCGACCAGAAAGAAGACAAAAATCACACCAATCAGGCTGGCTGTAAACAAACCTTCAAAATTCATTTGCAAGAAAGTCGGCGCCAGTGAAGGAATGTGCCCTACAACGCCATGGAACTGGTTATAACCCAAAGCAGTCGAAATTGCAGTAACCACCAGAATACTGATAATAATCGCGCCACGCACTTTGAAGTGATGCATTACCACCACCAGCAGGAAGCCCAATAAAGTCAGCATGACGGTAGGCTGTTTCAGATCACCCAGACCGACCAATGTCGCAGGATTATCTACAATAATACCGGCATTTTTTAGTGCAACCAGCGCCAAGAACAGGCCAATACCCCCACCAATGGCGAGTTTTAGTGACATTGGAATGGCATTCACAATCGCTTCACGTATTTTGAACATACTGATGGCAATAAATACCAGACCAGATACAAATACTGCGCCCAATGCAGTCTGCCAAGGCACCCCCATACCCAAACATACCGAGTAGGTAAAGAACGCATTCAGGCCCATACCCGGTGCAAGTGCAATTGGATAATTCGCTACCAGCCCCATGACCAGACAGCCAATCGCTGCAGCAAGACAGGTTGCAACAAAGACAGCCCCATGATCCATCCCTGTTTCGGATAAAATCATTGGATTGACAATAATGATGTAACACATTGTTAAGAATGTAGTTACACCAGCCAGAACTTCTGTACGGAAACTGGTTTTGTTTTCACTCAGTTTGAACAGTCGTTCAAGTAGGTTTTCGGAAGATGGATTAGGAGTCGTCATGACCTAGCCCCTATTGAGTAAACTTTATGCTTTACGCATGCCACAAAACCCATTTACTGCCAAGCAAAGGGTTTTATAAATACGTCAGCAACGAATATGCCAGCATAGCCATTCGACGGGTCAAATATTTTCAATGCCCAGCAAAACAGTAACTGTTGATTGAAAACAAAAAAACTAAACAAAAAAGCTGCATAACCTTATGCAGCTTTTAATACATGAATTGAATCAAGAAGTTACAACAATACCAGTCTGATTCAATTTTTCGTTTTTTGAATTATAACACATTGATTTTGTATTGTTTCTAAAATTTAATTTTAATTCGCCCAAGCATTTTTCTCACTCCTCTTCCAGCATTTAAAGTGATTCATTTTCGATATTTACCCAATTAAGCTAAAGTTCAAGTGATTCATTTTTGTACGTATCTAGCCTCTATCACTTGCAAAGACTGGTTGGCTTCCTCGATCACTCGTCGCACTTCCTGCTGTCGGCGATTTTCACTCTGTTTATAAACGCAATAGCCCAATATACCGACTAGCAATGCACATACAGGGATTACATAACTTTTCATAATTACATCATTCTTGTACTTTACCTGGCTTATTATACAACATATCAATTAATTACGTGACTTAAAGCACACTTTATTGGTGGAAATGTAAAATTAAATTTAATTGTGTAACCAAAACCGCTTATTCTTATAAATGCTATTTTTTTATCTGTAGAATATTTCACCTTAAAATTTTAAAAATATTTTTTGATAATATATTCATGAATTTAGATACAACCCTTTTTTATTAAATATTACTTTTGCTCTTAGGTATTGTTAATAACCCCTTTTCCATAAATACTCTCTGATTCCAGTGAAATATAACTTTTAATTCTTTATATTCCCTCCAATTTCTTAACTTCTTTGTATGAATAGACAAACTTACAGCTCATTCAAATATTTTTTTCCAAACATATTCGGATGAATCTCATTCTTCAGACATCACTTAAGTTGGCATAAAAAAACACCACTTAAACATGGTGTTTTTTTATGCCTTGGGCTTTAAGCCGCCATTTTTTCATCCCGCTTAAATACCAATTCTCCTTTTAAAGAACTGTCAGCATCGAAATAATAACCTTCACTGTTAAATGCCTTTAAGTCTTCGATACGGTTAATCTGGTTTTCAAGGATAAAACGTGCCATCAAACCACGCGCTTTTTTGGCATAGAAACTAATGATTTTATATTTGCCATTTTTCTGATCCAGGAATACCGGCTTAATAATTTCTGCCTGAATTTTGCTTTCTTTGACAGACTTATAGTATTCATCAGAAGCAATATTCAGCAATAACTCTGAATTTGCAGCGGCAAGGTCCTGATTGATCAGTTCCGTAATGGTATGCCCCCAGAATTCATACAGGTTATAGCCACGCGGATTGGCCAGCTTGGTGCCCATTTCCAGACGATAAGGCATCATTAAATCCAAAGGTCTTAACAGTCCATATAAACCAGATAACATGCGCAGATGCTGCTGTGCATAATCAATGTCTTTTTCGTCCAAATTATAGGCATCTAACCCGGTATACACATCGCCTTTAAAGGCAAAAATAGCCTGACGCGCATTGGCTAGATCAAATTCTGGTTGCCAGTCACGAAAACGCGCAACATTTAAATGGGCGATTTTTTCGCTCACACTCATTAAATTGGCGATTTCTGAAACAGACAGTTTACGACTAACGTCGATAAGTTCTTGTGAATGGTCTAACAATCTTGGTAGTGTAAAAGAATCTGTAGGTAAATTTGACTCATAATCGAGAGTCTTTGCAGGGGAAATTAGAGCAAGCATGGCCAACCTGGTTAAAAAATGATTAATTAAACTATATCAGTCCACTTATTTTAATTCCAATTCATGTTTTTACTTAGCACAATCGTTAAAATACACCATTCTCCTGCCATTAATCGATTTTTCTATGTCCGAGCAAATTTTCCTTCAGGGTTCTGCAGGTCAAATTGAAGTTTTTGTGGATTATCCTCAGGGTGAAGTGAAAGGATTCGCGATTGTTTGTCACCCCCATCCCTTACAAGGTGGCACACCTCAACATAAAGTTCCGGTACTGTTAGCACAGATGTTTCTGGAATGTGGTTGTGTCGTTTATCGCCCAAGTTTCCGTGGTTCAGGTCAAAGTGACGGTGTTCATGATGAAGGCCATGGTGAAACTGAAGACATCCTTGACGTCATTAAATTTGCTCGCACACAGCATATTGGACTACCTTTTTATGCCGGTGGTTTCAGTTTTGGTGCACATGTCATGGCAAAAAGTTATGCAACATTGCCAGTAGAATTACAACCTAAACAAACCATTTTATGTGGTTTACCGACGGCAACTGTCGCAGGTTTACGTCATTACGTTACCCCACCGATTAAAGGTGACATCCTGTTTCTACATGGTGAAGCAGATGAGGTGACTTTACTCTCCGACATGATTGAGTGGGCTAGACCTCAGCGTCATCTGGTAACAATTTTGCCAGGTGCTAATCATTTCTTTACCGGGTATCTGAAGCAATTACGTATTGCAATTACGCGCTTCCTGACGCTGGGTTAATTCTGCACTATAGTAAAAGCGGCCACCTTGAGGCCGCTTTTTTTCAGCATTAAACTCTTTTCAGCATTAAAGCTCATTATTCCACTCAAAAGTACTAAAAGCGTCCTGCTCTTTTAAAGAAGCTTCCACTGCCTGTGCCAGTTGATTGAGCAAACTTCGTTCCGTGATACGTTCCAACCAGTCCTGCTCTTCTTCTGGGTAGGAACTAATTTCACAGACACAATGCCCATCTTCGTCTTGAGTTTCACAGCTGACTGAAAGTGGCAGCTCATATTCCTCAACACTGACAGCAACTGTTCCTCCACTTTGTGGAAGAGTCTGAAAGCCGTGTTTTCCCAATTTAGTCGCCAGAAATCGTGCAATATATTCTTGAGTCTCACGGCTATTCTGCAATGCTTGAGGGCTTTTCTGAGTATCTGCTTTGAATTTGAGTTTTCGCATCGCTACATCCAAGTGGCTTTTTTGTTGTCTGGGTTTAGCATAAGCCAATATAAACAAAACAGCCAAGCAAAAGCTTGGCTGTTTCACATAAAAATAAGAATTATTCGGTTACTTCAATGGTCAGACCCGCCTGTGCGGTCAATTGAGTGAAAGTTGGGAAACTGGTAGCGACTGTTTCTGTTCCCACAATCTTAATCACTTCTGAGTTACGTAAACCCGCAATCGAGAAGCTCATGGCAATCCGATGGTCATGATGTGATTCAATTTCACCACCCGTAAAGATCGCAGACCAGTCACCGGCCTTACCCTTACCTTCAATGATGATCCCATCATCGGTCGGTGTACAATCAATTCCCATGCTCTTCAAACCATCTGCCATGACCTGGATACGGTCGGACTCTTTGACACGCAGTTCAGCCGCACCCGTTAATACCGTTTGACCTTCTGCACAGGCCGCAGCAATAAACAGCGCCGGGAATTCATCAATCGCCAGTGGCACCTGATCTTCAGGAACATGAATGCCTTTTAACGTACGTGTACCACGAATCCGGATATCGGCGATCGGTTCACCACCCGCAATACGTTCGTTTTCAACACTGATGTCTGCGCCCATCTGTTTCAGGATTTCAATCACCCCGGTACGGGTCGGGTTAATCCCCACGGCTTCCAGCGTCACATCGGCATTTTCAGTGATTGCTGCACCAACCATAAAGAAGGCAGCAGAAGAAATATCTGATGGTACTTGGATATGGGTGCCGATCAGCTTACCGCCACCTTGCAGAGAAATACGGTTACCTTCCGTTTTTACCTCATAACCAAATGCACGTAACATACGTTCAGTATGGTCACGAGTCGGTTCAGGTTCAGTGACTGCAGTTTCACCCTCTGCCCATAAACCTGCCAACAGAATGCCGGATTTCACCTGTGCCGAAGCCATTGGCAGGTCATATTGAATGCCTTTGAGCTGCTGGTTACCCCCCATCGAAATAGGCGGTGTACCACGTTCACCCGTGGTTTGAATTTGTGCGCCCATCTTACGTAAAGGTTTGGCAATACGTTCCATCGGACGTTTAGACAAGGACGGATCACCGGTCATCACGGAATCAAATTTTTGTGCTGCCAGCATACCCGCCAGCAAACGCATGGATGTACCTGAGTTGCCCATATAAATCGCAGACTGTGGTGCCTTAAGGCCCTGCATACCAACGCCGTGAATCGTCACCTCACCATTTTTTGGACCTTCAATACTGACGCCCATATCACGGAAAGCCTGCAAGGTTGCCAATGCATCCTCGCCTTCCAGAAAGCCGGTCACCTGTGTGGTACCTTCAGCAATCGCACCAAACATGATCGAGCGATGTGACACAGATTTGTCACCTGGCACGGTAAATTTACCCTGGAACTGTTTCACACCCGGTTGAATGGTAAATTGTTGTGTCACGTTATTTTTCTCCATGAAAGGTTTCTTGGCGAGCATATGATTGAAGTGTTGACGCGCCGCCTGTGCATGCCCAAGCAAGCCCATCAGTGCCTGGGAATCCTCATCTTCAATAAGTTTACGAATAATAGTCAGCTGGGCCTCAAAGCCGTCTACAGCATTGAGAATTGCCTTTTTATTGGCAAAAAAGATGTCATGCCACATCTGTGGATCACTGGCTGCAATCCGCGAGAAATCGCGAAAGCCGCCCGCAGCATAACGAAAAATATCCAGATTGTCTTCGCGCTTGGCTAATTGCTCGACCAGGTTAAACGCCATTAAATGCGGCAGATGACTGGTATGCGCCAGCACTTCATCGTGCTTTTCCACATCCATACAGATCACTTCTGCTTTTGCCGCTTGCCACAGTTGAATCAGTTTATCGACAGCCCATGCTGCACTCGTTGGCAGAGGGGTCAAAATCACCTTATGATTGGCAAACAGGTCTACCTTACCAGCATGTACTCCGGTATGTTCTGCCCCGGCAATTGGATGTCCCGGAACAAAACCGGCAGGCAGAGATTCACCAAACACGGCCTGAGCAGCTTCGACCACATTGCCTTTGGTACTACCGACATCAGTCAGAATAACATGTTCAGTCAGATACGGCTGAATGATTTCCAGGACTTTCTGGGTGGCACGAACCGGCAAGGCCAGCACCACCAGATCTGCCCCTTTGACAGCTTCTACAGGATCTGCATAGCCCTGGGAAATCAGGCCAAGTGCCTGGGCATCTTCCAAGGTTTTTTTGGAGCGGGTCGATGCCACAATGTCATGGGCCAAATGCTCAGCTTTAATAACACGCGCCAGACTTGAACCAATCAGTCCAAGTCCGATAAAGGCAACTTTTTCAAACAGCGGCTGTGACATCACTTAAGCTTTCGCCTCTAAACCCAGTACTTTGCCGAGTGCAGCCAGGAATTTGGCATTTTCAGCTTCAGTACCAATCGATACGCGTAGATGATGAGGAATACCCACTGGACGTACGATTACGCCTTCTTTCAGCAATTTGTTAAAGGTTTCTGCTGGATCTGCCTGCACATCGACCAAAATAAAGTTAGCACGTGAAGGAACATAGTTGAGACCCAACGCTTTGAAACCCGCTTCAAGCTGTGCCATACCGGCTTTATTCACTTCACGCGATTTTTCGATGAATGCTTCATCTTTTAGTGCAGCGACTGCAGCCACCATGGCTAAATGGTTCACGTTAAATGGTTGACGGATACGGTTCAGGTAATCAGTTACTTCAACTGAAGCCAGGGCAAAACCGACACGCAGTGCAGCCAAGCCATAGCACTTAGACAAAGTCCGGCTGACAATCAGGTTCGGATACTGTGTCAGGAATTTCAGGCTGTTGAAGTTTTCCGGGAAATATTCCACATAAGCTTCATCCAACACCACGATCACATTTGCAGGAACTTTTTGCATGAAGGCTTCAAATTCAGCTTCTTCAAACCAGGTCCCTGTCGGGTTATTCGGGTTGGCAATAAAAATCAGCTTGGTATTGTCTTTCACCGCTGCGGCCATCGCGTCAAGGTCATGCGAGAAACCTTGAGCAGGTACTTCAATAGCTTCAGCATTAATCGCTTGCGTCACTAATGCATATACCGCAAATGCATGCTGGCTATAAATGACTGAATCTTTTTCAGCAACAAATGCGCGGGCAAAAATTTCCAGTAAGTCGTTTGAACCATTACCTAAAGTAATCTGATCGTGGCTAAAACCAAATTGGGTTTTAATCTGATCTTTTAAAATAAAGCCACCCCCATCAGGATAACGACCAATTTCAGCCAACTCAGCAGCAACTGCCGCTTTGACCTGATCTGAACAACCTAACGGGTTTTCATTTGAAGCAAGTTTCACGATATCGGTGATTCCCAACTCACGTTCAAGTTCACTGATGGGCTTACCTGGTTGATATGGCTTTAGCTTGGAGATACCTGGGTTGGCTGGCACAAACGACATTTTATACTTCCGATTTACGTGTAAAACAGTGGTCAGTAGCCTCGCACTGACCACGCGAGCTGCGCTTAAAGTACAGCTTGAGGATATGAACCGAGGACGCGAACTTCTTTTACCAGTGGACGAATTTCTTCGATCGCTGCTTTCACCTGTTCCTGCTCAATATGACCTTCCAGATCGATAAAGAACACATAGGCCCATTTTTCAGGCAACGCTGGGCGGGTTTCAATACTGGTTAGACTAATGTTGTGTTTTGCAAATGGCGCCAGAATTTCCAGCAATGCCCCAGCACGGTCATGGGCTGAAACCAGAAGAGAAGTTTTATCATTACCGCTTTGTGGCACTTTCTCACGACCAATCACCAGGAAACGCGTGGTGTTTTCCGGATTATCCTCGATATTGCTGTGCATGATTTCAAGGTCATAGATATTTGCTGCAATCTCTGATGCAATTGCGGCTGAGTGCCATTCATTTTGAATACGGCGTGCTGCTTCGGCATTCGAGCTCATGGCGACACGCTCTACACCCGGATAATGCGCGTCCAGCCATTTACGGCATTGCGCCAGTGTTTGCTGATGGGCATAGATCTGTTTAATGCTGTCTTTACGGGTATTTTCCGAAATCAGGAACTGGTGGTGAATTGGTAATTCGACTTCACCAATGACATTCAGATGCGAGCTTTTAAAACAGTCCAGGGTATGGTTTACCACACCTTCCGATGAGTTTTCGACTGGCACCAGACCATAATGGGCGCCACCCGCTTCCACTTCACGGAAGACTTCATCAATGGTCGGTAAAGGTTGCACCACTGCATCATGACCAAAATGCTTTAATACCGCAGAATGGGTATAAGTGCCCACAGGGCCAAGGAAGGCAATACTTTGTGGTGCCTCAAGTGCCAGACAGGCAGACATAATTTCACGGAACAAACGCGCCATGGTCGTATCAGACAATGGACCTTCATTGCGCTCCATAACATTGCGCAAAACCTGCGCTTCACGTTCAGGACGGTAAAACAGTGGATTCTCTTCTGCAGCAAATTTTGCTTTGGCAACCGCTTCAGCCAAACGTGCGCGGCGATTAATAAGCTGCTGAATTTGCTGATCAACTGAATCGATATCTTCACGAATCTGAGCTAAATCAAGAGAAGCCGTAGTGTTTTGATCGTCGTTGATCATTGTTATGTCGCCCTTCATAAACCGTAACTGTTTCAGTATAACAATAGTAAGCTTTCAAATGTTACGCAATATGACTTTGATCTGATGAAAGTCAATTGTTTATGCATCATCCAACCGCTCATCCACTTTGCAATGTCTGGTAACATTTCCCTGAGTATTAATCGCAAATATTACATTATCAAATTGTAAAGTTTGCCGACCCATGTTAACTGATTTTACTATAAATGAATTATCACTATTTCTTAATCTAGATAATGGTTTTAACCATAAGAAAAATCATCACTCTAGCATTGCCTGACCGATAAACGGTAGCCTGCTGTTGATCGATTATTCATCTTAAACCTCAAAGATTACATCCGCGCTATAGAGGTTTTTTACTTGTTTTAACAGAGTTTTTTACAGAACATTGGTATTTCATTACTAAGTAGAGACGATCTTTACACACACTCCCGCTAGTCTGTAGAAAAACTAGAGGTAGGAGCGCATTTAAATGCCCAAAAGAATTGCTGTTCTGGTCACACATAACTTTGATGACCCCGAGTACTTTGAACCAGTCAATGCTTTTAAAGCAGCACAGCACAGTGTATGCAATATTGAGCACGAAGTAGGTAAGGTCATTTATGGCCAGCAAGGTACACTTGCCGTCATCATTGACCGCAGTATTGATCAAATTAATGTGCATGATTTTGATGCCCTGCTGATTCCAGGCGGTGAATCTCCGCTGCATTTTACTTCGGATGATCAGGTCATTAAGCTCATCCAGGATTTTAATGCCGCCAACAAGACCATCTTGAGTCTCTGTGATGCTTCACTCTTATTGGGCGCAGCCGATATACTGCAAGACCGGATTATTACCAGCATTCGTGACCATGCTCCCTGGCTGCAAAATGCTGGCGGTCGTTACTATGATGCAGAACTGGTCAATGACAATAACCAGCTGATTTCCTCCCGTGCAGCAGAAGACTTACCCGTGTTTATTGATGAATGCCTGGAAGTATTACGCTCTTAGAACTCATATTCAGCGTCTACCTCCTTCTACTAAAAAAGAGCCAGCTTAGGCCACTACTGTCCCACAATTTTAACTAGACTTGTATGAAGTAATAAAAGCAACGAGAGATTTATTTAACGATATGAAATTTATTTATATTTAGAGTTAAATATTACACAGCCTCATATTTTGTTTAAAAGTTTCAATGGATTTGTGTAGGCAGAACCCTACTTTGGAAAG
>CANQWW010000066.1 GCA_947627655.1 uncultured Acinetobacter sp.
AGACAAAAGTCTGAACGCTGAAGCTGCCTGGCGTGAAGATGGCCTGGTGCAAAACACAGTTCGTCTGCTCAAAAAAGAATTACCGGAAATGGTACTGATCACCGACGGCGCACTCGATCCCTATACCACACATGGTCAAGATGGCATCATCGACGAGAGCGGTTATGTGCTCAATGATGAAACCGTCGATGCCTTGATTAAACAGGGTTTAAGTCATGCCGAAGCTGGTGCTGATGTGTTTGCTCCAAGTGACATGATGGATGGCCGTATCGGTGCAATTCGTCAGGCCTTTGAAGCCAATGGTCATATCTATACCAATATTATGGCTTACTCTGCCAAATATGCCTCTAGTTTTTATGGTCCTTTCCGTGATGCAGTAGGTTCTGCCTCTAACCTGAAAGGCGGCAATAAATACAATTACCAGATGGATTTTGGTAACCGTGCCGAAGCCCTGCATGAAATCGCCCTGGATATCCAAGAAGGTGCTGATATGGTCATTGTCAAACCAGGGATGCCTTATCTGGATATCGTGCGTGAAGTCAAAGATACCTTTGGTATTCCAACCTTTATCTATCAGGTCAGCGGCGAGTATGCCATGCTAGCCGGTGCGATCCAAAATGGCTGGCTATCCGACAGCGTGATTCTGGAATCGCTCATGAGTTGCCGCCGTGCTGGCGCTGACGGAATCTGGACTTACTTCGCTGAAGAAGCTGCTTTAAAGCTCAAAGAAATGAAATAATCCCATCAGCCTTCCTTGACTCAAGGGAGGATTTTTTTCGCTCTTCGCTTGAAATAACATTCGATACAAAGGCTCAAAGCTGATGCATATTGCCATCATCGGTGCAGGGATTAATGGACTTATGACTGCGCTGGAACTGGTTGAACAGGGCTGCTCCGTCACGATTCTGGATCAACAGCAAGCAGGTAGAGCTGCTTCCTGGGCGGGTGGTGGCATCCTCTCGCCGATGTATCCCTGGCGTTATCCTCAGGCAGTCAATGCTCTGGCCAAATATGCCAAACCCCTGTATCAGACCTGGAATGACAAGCTGTACCCGGTGACGGGCATCGATTTTGAAGTCCATGACACCGGGATGCTGATCTTTGATGAAGCCGATTTTGCCACCGGCTTGCGCTATGCCGAACAGCATCAACAACCGATGCAGCAAGCGCTGTATATCGAGCAGGAACAGATCGAACAGATCAATCCACAGGTTTCCACGGACTTTAAACAGGCTTTATATTTTCCTCAGCTTGCTAATGTACGCAACCCTCGCCTGCTACAATCTCTGAGTCGTTATCTGCAACAGCATCCGCAAGTCACTTGGCTGGAACATGCACCAGTACGTCAGCTAAAAATCACTGCTGATCAGATCACTGCAGTCCAGACTGAACAGGGTGACTGGATTGAAGCGGATCAGTTTGTCTTCTGTACCGCGACATGGTCAGCACAATGGTCAGATCAGCTCAATCTGAATATTCCCATTCGTCCAGTACAGGGCCAAATGGTGTTATTTAAAACGCCACCTCACTGGCTGCCAACCATGTGCATGAATCAAGTCATGTATCTGATTCCGCGTCAGGATGGTCATATCGTCTGTGGTTCCAGCATGCGTGAAGTCGGTTTTGATACCACACCGACCACAGAAATGCGCGAGAAAATTCTGCAGGCCTGTTTTGAAATGGTACCGGAACTGGCCGCATTTCCGATCATTCAGGAATGGGCAGGCTTACGTCCCGGTTCACCGGAGGGTATTCCCTGTATAGGCCCGTTACCGCAACTGAGAAATGGCTGGGCCAATTTCGGTCATTTCCGCAATGGTCTGTGTATGGCCCCCGCTTCGGCTGTGTTACTTCGACAGTTCATACTAGATCAGCCTGCATTGATCAATCCACAAGCCTATGATCCGGCATCGCAGTTAATGCTCAATGCCCGGACGGTGTAAAATATCACGCAAGGCTTCTTTTAAAGTGGGAAACTCAAATTTAAAACCTGCTTCCTGTAAGGCTTTTGGCTGTACATATTGACCATTTAAGATCAGCTGTGATTGCTCACCGAGCAGATACTTCATCACCCAGCCCGGTAAACTCATCAGCGGTTTGCGTTTTAACAGTGGGGCTGCAACATGGACAAACTGTGCCTGACTGCTAAGTTCTGGGGCCACCACATTAAATACCTGTTGTGATGTAGTTTTATGCATCAAGAATTCAATAGCCCTGAGCACATCCTGTACATGTACCCAAGTCACTGGCTGGCGGCCATGACCAATTTTTCCGACCAGATTCCAACGGATCGGTCTAAGCATCTGCGGTAAGATCCCGCCATTGCCAGCAAATACCACACCCAGACGGATAATCTTGGTGTCCTGCTGTGAATAGGACAGCGCCTGCTGCTCCCACCGGGCACAAAGTTCGGACATAAAAATCGGTTGTGGCGGGCTGTGTTCGGTACAGACGGTATTCCATTGTTCATCCGGATCAATACCATAATAGCCCACCGCTGAAGTAGAAATAATCCGCTGTGGTTGAATCTCGTAACGTTCCAGATATTCATAAAGCTGGCGTGTGCTATCCAGCCTGCTCTGCAGCAGCTGGCGTTTTCGGGCCACACTCCAGCGTCCCTGACCAATGCTTTCTCCTGCCAGATTAATCACATAATCAATTGGCTGCCGGATTTCGTCTAAATGCTGAATCCATTGCAATTGGGAATGCTGCCATGCAGGCTGTTTTTTTCGGCTTAAGCCAATCACACAATAATCGCGGGCCAGTAGAAATGGCAGTAAATGACTGCCGATAAAACCGCTGGCTCCCGTAATCAAAACGACAGGTTTATACATGAATGACTTTCACCCTGTTTATGCTTATTCTTGAGTAAGGACTATACGCAACAGACTGCAGCGCTTATAGGCAAAAAAGGTAAAATTCTGCGGCAAAATAGATAAAATTAAATTGAGCCTCACAGTTATCTCGCCTCAAGCTCAAGCAGCATCAGAATCAAAAATTTTAGCGGCCATCCGCTGCGCCTGTTTGCCATAAAACCAGTAGGTCAGCAGGTAAAGAGGAATTGCGAACAGCAGTACCATAATCACCACCAGGCTTAAAAACTGGGGTTGCTGCATGTACAGCAAAAAGTCCTGCCAGGCCTGCGGATTGGAACGGGTGGCCAGTAAAATACCCAGAAGGAGAAAGGCCAGATTGTAACCCCAAAAAATCAGGCTAAATCCTAGAGTCAGCTTTTTACGTTCAGCTTGGGTCGGTGCTCGTCGGTTCTGGCGCAAAAATCTGAAAAGTATCCAGATCATCGCGACCAGATAAGGAATAACCGTTAAAATTGCGCCCATGCCCATTGGCAGTAAAGCTGCGATTACACCACAGACACAGGTTAAAATAAAACAGACGAAAAAAAACCAGAGAAAATAGCGTTTTAGCGGTGCCATGGTCAAGCCTCATACCCATATATAAACCTAGTATAAAAAAAATTGATTTTTTTTTCAGAACATTGTCAACCAATCCTCAAGCCGTGACGTTATATAGGGTACAAGGTCACCAAATTTGTACTGGCATCCACAAATCTGCTTGATCTTTGCTAAAGCAATAAGACTCGTGTGCGGACGGAAAGTTTTGAATAGCAGCCAAAACTTTCATAATACGCATACTTTGACCGACGATTTTTCCATCACTCGAATCGTCGGTCTTTATTTTTTGGGGTCGAGGATTTTTCTCTTTCCAGCCCGCTGTTGTCTTTTATGATTTAACCACATTTGCGCTTTTTTCAAGTTGAGAGGTACAATCGTGCCGGCTATTGGCATCCTCGTCCCTCAGCAAACCTGAGCTAGTTTTCTTGCTCAGAGATTACTATACTGCTATTTTTCATCCAGTTCGAACATCTGCTTTGTACCCATCAAGATGTTTAAAACATTCGATAGCGGACTGGTAGTCATCCATGCTTTGGCCCATATCCGGGTAATGAGAATTTTATAGGTTCAGGGGAACATGGCAGTTCACTTTCTACATACTTCAGACTGGCACCTAGGCCAGTTCTTTCATAATCATGATCGTGAATTTGAACATCGTGCATTTCTAGACTGGTTACTAGAACAGATCCAGTGCAAACAGCCCGATGCCCTGCTCATCGCGGGTGATATCTTTGATGTGATCAATCCGGCCTCTAGCGCTCAAAAGCAGCTGTATCAGTTCCTTGCCAATGCCCACGACCTGGCGCCGCAAATGCAAATCCTGATGATTGCCGGCAACCATGACTCTGGTTACCGGCTCGAACAGGTCGAACCCTTTCTGGGTAAATTTAATGCCAAAGCGGTGGGGGTTATTCGCCGTACTACAGAGGGTCAGCTGGACCTGGAGCGTTTGCTGGTACCCATTTATGATATCGAACAACATATTGTGGCCTGGTGTCTGGCACTCCCCTATCTGCGTAGTGCAGAGATTACTGGACTGAATGAACACAGTACAAATCACCAGAATGCGATTGCCTACCTGCATCAGCAACTCATCGCAGAAGCCCGTACCCGGCTGCAACCTGATCAGGCTTTAATCTTAATGTCCCATGCCCATATGCAGGGCGGTGAAACCTCCGATTCAGAACGCCCGATTGTGGTCGGGCATGAAGAAGCCCTCTCCACGGCGCTATTCGACGCAGATATTGATTATGTGGCCTTGGGTCATCTGCATAAACCACAGAAAGTCGGCCAGGCACATATCCGTTATAGTGGTTCGCCAATCCCGCTGTCATTTAGTGAATTAAATTATCAGCACCAAGTGGTTGAAGTTCGAATTGATCCCAGCCAGTCAGATGAACAGCGTTTTCAGTATGAAGCGCTGATGATTCCACGGACGGTAGATCTGCTGCGGATTCGCGCCGATCTGAATGAACTGATTGAACAGGTCAAAGCCTTGCCTGCTGGAGAGATTGAGCAGCTCGCCGCCCGGCATTTCCTGGAAATTGAATATACCACCTCTGCCCCCCCACCCGTCGATTTACGCCAACAGATTGAACAGGCCTTACCACCAAACCGTTACCGGCTGCTGCGTATTTCCCGGATTTATCCGCAGTGCACAGACACCAATCCCCAAGCATCTAAAATTGATCTGGCACCACCCACCCCGGAATCCCTCTTTAGCAGCTTATGGACAAAAATGGGGTATGAGCCGGATGATTCAGTGCAACGCGATTTTCTGCAACTCCTGCATGAAGCGCAGCAGGACATTGACCTGCCCCAGCCTTAAGGAAGCACTATGAAAATTCTACGTCTGAGCTTAAACAATCTGGCTTCACTGGCAGGTCTACAAGAAATCCGTTTTGATGACAGCCCTTTAGCACATGCTGGACTCATCGCAATTACCGGAAAAACCGGGGCGGGTAAATCGACCCTCTTGGATGCCATGTGTCTGGCCCTGTATAACGAAGTGCCACGCCTGAAAGGTGCATCCGGCAGTCTGAAAGATACTGGCGGTCAAGATGTCTCTATTAAAGATTCAAAAAATATTTTACGTCGCGGTAGCACCACTGGCTTTAGTGAACTGGAATTTATTGCCCTGGATGGCAAGCGTTATCTGGCCCGTTGGGAAATTCGCCGTGCCCGCAACAAGATTGACGGCAACCTGAAAGTTGACCGCTATATTAAATGTCTGGATGACGATACCACCCTGACCCAGAAAATTTCGGAAGTCACTCCGCTGGTCGAGAAATTGATCGGACTGAGTTTTGAGCAGTTTACCCGCGCTGTCCTCTTGGCACAGTCTGAAGTCGGCGCTTTTCTCAAAGCCAAGGATCATGAACGGGCCGATCTCCTGGAGTATCTGACCAATTCGCAAATTTTCAGCCTGGTCAGCCAGAAAGCGGCAGAAAAATTTAGTGAGGTGAAAAACAAACGTAGTGAGCTGGAAAAACTGATTGGCTATATCGAGATCCTGTCCGAGGAAGATATTACCGCCTTAGTACAGCAACAGCAGGCCGCGTCTTTACAGCTACAAAACTTACAACAGTCAGAAAAACTGCTAGAAAATGAAAGAAAATGGCACCTAGACCGACATAAGATGTATGCCGAAGTGCATGCCAAAAAAGAGGTCTATGAGGTGCAGCTAGATGCTATGCAAAAATCCGTCGGGCAACAGCAATTATTAGAACAATTGGATCGGTTTCAGTCGATTCGTGAACAGTTTGTGCAGCATACCCACTTACAGCCCCAGAAAGTCCAGCTGCAGCAGCAACAGGCAGAATTTAAGGCAGAATTTGATACTTTGCAGCAAAGGGTGGTCGAGGAAGCAAGCAAACTGCAAGATCTGCTCCAGCAACAGCGCCAATTTTATCAGCAGTATGAAAAAATCCAGCCGCATCTTGAGCATGGTTTAAAGCTGGATCATGAGATTCATACTGTCTCCGAGCAGTATAAAACACGGCATGCTGAACAAAGCCAGTTTAAAATCAGCCGTCTGCAACCTTTAGAACAGCAACTGGCACAGCAGCAACAGCTGTTGCAACAGATGCACACTCAGCAACAACAGGCTGCCGCGCATTTGGCCGCTTCAGAATATCTCAATGCCTTTGATCAGGAGCCGCAAAGCACCCAGCAGCGTATCAATGAGTACCTGAATCAATACCAGCAATTGCAACAACAGCATGCTGAAAATATGCAACAGCCCATGGCTGAGCTTGAGCATACCGTATCAGCCTTATCTACTGATCTGCAGCAGAAGACCCAGCAATATCACAGCATTCAGCAGCTGGAACAACAACTACAGTCGGTTCAGACCCAGCGCCAGCAGCAGCAGTCTGAACAGTTGCAGCTGGATGCTTTGCAGCAAAGCTTGCAACAGCTCGTACAGCAGTCTGAAGAATCCCAGCAGCTACACAGCAGCATCCAAGCACAACAGCAACAACTGCGCTTGCTGCAAGACAGTGAACAGCAGCTGCAACAACAGCTCCAGGCTGAACAACAAGCCTATCAACAGTTAGAACAGGTGTTGGCTCAACAGCGTCTACTCCATACACAAAGTGTGCAGGAGCTGCGTACACAGTTACAGCCCAATCAACCCTGTATGGTATGTGGCAGCCATGAACATCCCTTTGCCGATGAACAGCATGCCATCCTGCAACAGGGGTTGCAGCAATTACAGCAACAACAGTTACAACAAGCCAGACAACAGCTGGATCAACTGCTGCAAACCCAGCAACAGCAACGGATTGAGATCTCAAAACTGCAGACGGTGATTGAACAGCAGCAACAGCGTCAGCAAAGTTTAGAGCAGCAGGTACAACAGCACATTGCTCGCCATAAAGCTCAACTCATTCAGTTGAATGTCGTGGACACACAGGAAGACGATCTTCAGCACTTAATACCGCTGCTGGAAAGCCATAGCCAGAGCGTTGTAGCACAACTGCAACAGTTACAACCACAAGAACAGCAGCTGCAGCAACAGTTACAGCAATGGCGACAGCAACAACAACAGTTGCATGAGCAACAACTGCTGCTACAACAACGTCAGCAACTGGCACAATTGCTCCAGCCTGTAATAGATACCCTGCCTAAGCAATATCAGGTGCAGTCTCCTATCAGCTGGTTGCCTACATTACAGCAACAGCTACAACAGCGTATACAGCATCTCGCCACGCACCAGCAATTAGCCGCCGAACAACATCTACAGCAACAGGCCGTAGAGAAAACCCAGTATCAGCTTCAGCTGGAGCAACAGAATTTTAGCCAATTGAGCCAATCTCTGGCGCAACTGGTGCAGCAAGGCAAAGATTTACGTCAGCAGCTGGCTGAACTGACAGAGCAATATGCAGGACAGATATATCGGGTCGCAGCAGACTGGCGTTTGATGCTCGATCAGCAGAGCAAGGCTTTAGAGCAGGCCGTGGAACAGCAGCGGCAAATCACCGCTCAGGCTGAACAGCAACTGCATCAAGGCAATTTAAAATTACAGCAGTTTGTTAGCCAATTACAGCAATTGGAGCAGCAACTTGCCCAGTATCAGTACAATATTCAGGCCTGGCAGCAGTCACATCCCGAAGTGACGGCGGCGCAAATCGAGCATTGGCTCAGTATTGATTTGGCCCAGCATCAACAGATTCGTCAGGATCTGACCAAGCAGAAACAAGCGCGGGAAAATGCCAAGACCGCTTGGCAACTGCTCGAGGAGCAATATCAGGTGCACTTAAAGCTGCAACCTGAACATGAATTTGAAGCCATCGAAACACAACTTGCAGTGCTGGCGCAGGAAAAAACTGCCCAGCAAGAGGCATTAAGCGAGATTGATACCAGGCTACGCATGAATGCCAACAATCAAAATACCTACGCCAAATATCAACATCAGATTGAGCAGATTAAGGCTGAAGAATATCGCTGGGGCCGGATTTATGACCTGATTGGCCATCGTGAAGGCACCAAGTTCCAGAAGATCGCCCAAGAACATCATCTGGATATTCTGGTGGAATATGCCAATCAGCAACTGCAGCCACTGGCACCACGCTATCAGTTGCACCGGATTGCCAATAGCTTAAGTCTGGCAATTATTGACCTGGACATGAACAGCGAAATCCGTCCGGTATTGTCTCTCTCTGGTGGTGAAACTTTTCTGGTCTCTCTGGCCTTGGCACTGGCCATTGCCAATATGGCCTCTGGTTCCATGAAACTGGAATCGCTGTTCATTGATGAAGGATTTGGCACGCTTGATCCGGCTTCTCTGCATATGGTGATGAATGCACTGGATCACCTACAAAGTCAGGGACGTAAAGTGGTACTGATTTCCCATGTGCAGGAAATGCATGAACGGATTCCGGTACAAATCCAGGTGAAACCACTCGGCTCTGGTGCTAGTACCTTGCATATTATAGGCTAGCCATGATCAGCACCCTGCCCGCAAAGCTCTCGGCCGAATTCAGTTTACAGCTTGAAAGCCTGCGCGGCTTAAGTGCGATCGTCGTACTGTTCAGTCATTGCTTTCAGGCTTTTATCGCACCCTTTGACCTCAGCCTTTATTCCTGGGTGCGCCTGCTCGGTCAGGCTGCCGTGATGATGTTTTTTGCCTTGAGTGGTTATCTAATCGGGATCTCCATCCAACATAATATTTATCGGCATACTCAGTTTAATCTCAGACATTATATCCGGCAGCGCGGGCAACGGATTTTACCGCCATTTCTGTTTGCTTTGCTGCTGACGCTGTTGCTTTATGGCCTGGCTCCCTGGTTGTTCAGTTCAGGCAGTCAGCAGTTCCAGCACAGTTTTGGCATGATGATTCGTACTGCATATGATCTAGAGCTAAATAGCTTGCTGGGTTCTCTGTTCTTTCTGAATGGCTTTATCAGCCCTACGCTATCCGCCAATGCACCGCTTTGGAGCCTAAGTTTTGAGGTCTGGTTTTATGTGCTGGCAGGTTTTTTGCCCTTCTTAAGAAATTCAGCGCTTGCTCTGGCTGGTTTTATTCTGGTGCTGGTGATACTGGTTATTCTCAATCCGACCTTTTTACCTTATTTTCTGTT
Organism: uncultured Acinetobacter sp.; assembly: GCA_947627655.1. Lineage (GTDB taxonomy): Bacteria > Pseudomonadota > Gammaproteobacteria > Pseudomonadales > Moraxellaceae > Acinetobacter. Next base: position 9,497 of record CANQWW010000066.1, read on the forward strand.
GTGGCTTACGGCCTTTGCCAGCTCTTTCACCCGTCTGCAGCAACTGATCTTGGATAAACTCCAGCCTGCAAAAACCGGCTTTTTCATGCTGGCCTTTATTCTGGCCGCTATGGATGCCTATCAGTTTCATCTGCTTGATCAAGCCACTATTTACCGTGGCCTTTATTTTGTGCCGTTTAATGTCTGTATCGGTCTCGGCTGGATCTGCTGGCTTCTGCAACTCCAATATCAACAACAGCATTATCAGCCAATCTGGATCAGTTCAGCGGGCTTTTCCTATACCTTATATGTGACTCATTTCCCCCTACTGCTGTTTATTTTAGGCTGCTTTCCACAAAGCCGCATGTATGGTCTCGGTGGCGCCGTTCTGGCATTGCTCTGCAGTATGCTGGTATTGATTGGACTGGTCTGGATACTCGCAAAGTGGCTGGAACCACAAAAAAGAAAAGCGTTATCTCATACCCGATGACAACGCTTTTCTAAAAAGAATATTCAACAGTTTAATCCGTTAATCTTTTTTTGGACGTGCCCCAAATAAGGCCGTGCCGACCCGGACCAGGGTTGAACCCGCGGCAATAGCTTCTCTCATATCCCCTGACATGCCCATACTTAAAGTATCCCAGTCTTCAGGCTTGGCATGTTGCGCTTTCACGGCGTCAAATAAAGCCTTGGCATCAGCAAAGGCTGCAGTATGGTTCGGGGCCGGAATTACCATCAGTCCACGCAACCGCATATTGGCTAACTGACTGATCTGTGCCACTAAGTCTGCAACTTCTGATGGCTGGCAGCCATCCTTGCTATCTTGTCCATCAATATTGACCTGAATACAGATATTCAGCGGCTGTGCATCATCGCCTCGCTGACTGGATAAACGCTCGGCAATGATCAGTCGGTCAACGCCATGGACCCAGGCAAATCTTTCTGCCAGATGCTTGGTTTTGTTACGCTGCACATGGCCAATGAAATGCCATTCAATCTCCAGATCTTGCAATTTTTCAATTTTATCCAGGGCTTCCTGCAGATAATTTTCACCAAAACTGCGTTGTCCTGTAGCATACATCTCCGCCAATATTTCTGCCGGATGGGTCTTGGAAACCGCCAGCAATTGCACCGTGTTTTCATCGCGGCCTGCCTGCTGACATGCACTGTGAATTTGAGCCAAAACCTGATTTCGTGCCTGTTGCAACATATTCATTGACGGGGTTCTCATTTCATTTCTGTTTTTTTCCCTTGCTCGGCAACTAAGTGTTGGTTAAGCTGTGGGAAAGCCTTATTATTCTAACAAAATAAATAACATTTGAATGAACTCGGGGACTTTATGGATATTACAGAATTATTAGCCTTTTCTGCTAAAAATGGGGCATCAGATTTACATTTATCCGCAGGGATGCCACCCCTAATTCGTGTCGATGGTGAAGTACGTCGTATTAATTTGCCGGCCTTGGAACATAAGGAAGTTCATAAGCTGGTGTATGACATCATGAACGATAAACAGCGCCGTGACTATGAGGAAAATCTGGAAACTGACTTTTCTTTTGAAGTTCCCGGGGTAGCCCGTTTCCGTGTGAATGCCTTTAACCAGAACCGTGGTGCTGGTGCCGTATTCCGTACCATTCCCTCTAAAGTCCTGACCTTGGAAGATTTGGGCATGGGACAGATCTTTAAAGATATTTGTGAATATCCACGTGGTCTGGTGCTGGTAACCGGTCCAACCGGTTCGGGGAAATCTACCACCTTGGCGGCGATGCTGGATTATATCAATGATAACCGTTATGACCACATTCTGACCGTCGAAGACCCGATCGAATTTGTACACCAGTCGAAAAAATGCCTGATCAACCAGCGTGAAGTGCACCGGGATACGCACGGCTTTAATGAAGCATTGCGTTCTGCCTTACGTGAAGACCCGGATATTATTCTGGTCGGTGAGATGCGTGACCTGGAAACTATTCGTCTGGCCTTGACGGCGGCAGAAACCGGTCACCTGGTGTTCGGTACCCTGCATACCACCTCGGCAGCGAAAACCATTGACCGGGTCATTGACGTATTCCCCGCTGAAGAAAAAGACATGGTACGTGCCATGTTGTCGGAATCATTACAAGCGGTCATTTCCCAGTCCCTGCTGAAGAAAAATGGTGGTGGGCGTGTAGCAGCACATGAAATCATGATCGGAATTCCAGCGATCCGTAACCTGATCCGTGAAAACAAAGTGGCGCAAATGTACTCTGCGATTCAGACCGGTGCCAACTATGGCATGACCACACTGGATCAGAGCCTAAAAACCCTTGTATCTAAAGGGATGATTAGTCCACAAGTGGCACGTACTGCTGCGAAACAGCCTGAATCTTTCCTATAAAAATATATTTATTCATTTTCTTGGGGACGTAGCATGGATTTTAACGGCTTACTCGATTATATGGTGGCGCAGAAAGCATCGGATCTTTTTCTTACCGCTGATGTTGAGCCTTCAATTAAAATAAATGGCCAGATTGTACCGATTGGCTCAGTGAAACTGCCAGGCTCAACAGTCGGCCAGATTCTGCATTCCATCATGAGCGAAAAGCAGCGCAAGGAATTTGCCGAAACACGTGAATGTAACTTTGCTATTACCAATACCAGCAAGTCAGCGCGTTTCCGGGTCAGTGCTTTCCAGCAGCGTGATCAGCCGGGCATGGTGCTGCGTCGTATTGAAACGCAAATTCCGAGTATGGACGAGCTGAAGTTACCGCCGATTTTAAAAGAACTGGCGATGACCAAGCGCGGCATTATCATTTTCGTCGGTGCCACCGGTACCGGTAAATCGACCTCACTGGCTTCTCTCATTGGCTACCGGAATGAAAACTCCAAGGGTCATATCATCACCATTGAAGACCCGATCGAGTTCGTCCACCAGCACAAAGGCTGTATCATCACCCAGCGTGAGGTCGGTATTGATACGGACTCCTTTGAAGTAGCACTGAAAAACACTTTGCGTCAGGCACCCGATGTGATTCTGATTGGTGAGATCCGTTCGCGCGAGACTATGGACTATGCCATCGCTTTTGCAGAAACCGGTCACCTGGTCTTTGCGACCCTGCATGCCAACAATGCCAACCAGGCCATTGACCGGATTATTCACTTTTTTGAAGCAGATCGTCACAGTCAGCTGTTTATGGACTTGTCACTGAACTTAAAAGCCATGGTGGCGCAGCAGCTGATCCCGACCATTGATGGAACTGGCCGTCGTGCAGCGATTGAGATCCTGATCAACTCGCCACTGGTGGCAGATCTGATCCGTAAAGGAGATGTGCATGAAATTAAAGAGCTGATGAAACGTTCTCGTGAACTGGGTATGCAGACCTTTGACCAGGCGCTGTATGACCTGTATAGAGCAAAACAGATCAGTTATAAAGATGCACTCAAACATGCAGATTCACCAAATGACCTGCGTCTACAGATTAAACTGGCGGAAGAAGGCGGCGCACATCTGCTGCATGCCAATAGTAATATCACCTTTGATGGCCAGTCTTAAAATAATCTCCAGTCCAATAAAAAAACAGGCTAAATCGCCTGTTTTTTTATGATACCAACTGAAAGCTTACTTCTTACGGAACGCTTCTTGGCATTCTGATTCATTACAGTAACCATAAAGATTCAGTGAGTGACCGGTTAACTGGAAGCCCAGTTTTTCTGCCACTTCATGCTGCTCTTTTTCAATCGTATCATTAATAAATTCAACTACTTTACTGCAGTTCAGGCAGACCAGGTGGTCATGGTGATCATCCTGCATAATTTCAAATACAGAATGATTGTTTTCAAAATTATGCCGCTGAATAATCCCTGCTGCTTCAAACTGTGTTAACACACGATATACAGTTGCAAGACCAACATCTTCACCTTGATCGAGTAAAGTCTTGTAAATATCTTCCGCACTTAAATGATGCTGACGTGAATTTTCTAATAGTTCTAATATTTTAATTCGAGGCAAGGTAACTTTCAGCCCAGCTTTGCGTAACTCTTGATTTGAAATAGGCATGTAAAAAGGTCTCTCAACAAAATTAAAGTTGGAATATGCAACAAAGTTAAGATGCAGTATGATCTATCCTTGGATCAAATGCATCATAATTAATTTGGGATAGTGTAGCAAAATGCAAAAAAT
>CANQWW010000067.1 GCA_947627655.1 uncultured Acinetobacter sp.
GCCTGCCTCGACTCCTTCTTTGTTTTGATGCACGATCAAATCAAAACCATGTTTTTTTGCCATGTTGTCACGGAAAGTGATCATGTCTTTAAACTTCCAGCCCGTATCTACATGGAGTAATGGAAACGGTAACTTGGCCGGATAGAAAGCTTTGAGGGCAAGATGCAGCATAACCGCCGAATCTTTACCAATTGAATACAGCATCACTGGGTTTTCAAACTCAGCTGCTACTTCGCGAATGATATGAATACTCTCAGCTTCAAGCTGTTGAAGATGAGTAAGTCTTTCCTCATTTAATGACATGGACAACACCAGCTTAGAATATGTGTACTTATTACACTTTTAAAGATATATAGTCATTATAGTGATTAAGCATTCATAACGTTTTCTTGTTTTGTGCTATCCATATATCAAATCATCATATAAAAAATCGCTGATATTCTTTATAAGTTTTATTCAATGATAAGATTTTAGACAATCTATTGTTTCTGATTTAAGCCGATTTGCCCACTCTTTTTTAGCAAAAACTATATAGATAAATTATATAAAATGCTTATAGGCAGTTGTAACAAAATCTCTTAGAGTAAGACTGCTCCTCTCACCACAATTTTGAATATGCCATACACACACTCTACATTAGAAGGCTTAAAAACTCGTCTTGAGCAAGCCAAACTTGCGGGCTATATTTATCAGCACCAGCAACATATGCTGGTGTTACAAGAACCCTTTGCCGATGATGGCACTGCGCTGAATATTTATCTGCAACATGAACTCACGGCAGATCAGATCGGCCTACAGTTTGGGATACGCCTGCAAGCGAATCAGGCTGAATATGTATTGGGTATCACTCACAGTAATCAGCAGCCAAACTACGAAATCGGTGCTGGCAACCTGAAAGGCGATCAGAAGGCCTTTAACCTTTTATATGCTTTCTATAATTACCCTAAAGCTTTTTATCTGGTTGCACTGCCTTTAGCTGCAAATACGCAAGCATTGGAGCAGGCTTTAGAACAGCAATTATTCACTCATCCAGAATTGGAATTTTTAAATACTGCCATCAAGACCACCCCCCTGGGTGAACAGGTCCAATGGATGCGTGCCTATATCCTGCAACAAGCCTTAGACATGAAAGTCCGGATTCAGACTGCCTTACGCTAAAACCAGCTCTATGTAAAATCAGCTCTATGTAAAATCAGCCATGAGTCCAATGAAGCTTGATGTACATCACGAAATTGGACGCATCTCTCAGATCCCCTCTCCCTGTCTAGAGCAATTCACCCTCTGTTCTGCTTCTTTGTTTGCCATTATTCCGGCATGTCTGGTGCTGCGCCAAGCGCAGCCAGTTTATGATTGATCCTGCCTGATTGGCCTAAGATCTTTATGCAACTTTAGTGCAAATCATGTCCGCAGAGCGCTATATGAAAAAGGACCTCTATTTACAAAAGATACACTTTGTTACAATTATAATGTGATGCATATTATGTTTATACAAGCATAGTATTAAACAAGTCACATTAAATCCATTCATTCAAAGCTGTTCTTTTCTATAAAAAATTATTTAATTATTCCGATAAAATTCATTTTAAGACTTTTCCTGACACTCAAATTCAACTTAAATTCTTTATAGTTTTGTCTGTAATTAGATTGCAAATTGTTTAATCAATGTTATCTTTCTATCATTGAATTAAGAATGATTCTTAAGCGATCCACTAAAACCATAAATTATAGAGATTATAAGGAATGTGGGAACTTTTCACCGAACCAGCCAATATTGTTTTTAGTATCAGTTTAAGCCTGATGCTGATGTTTGCTGCACTGGAATTTATTTTGTTATTTCTGGGGGGTGGCTCGCAAAGTGTATTCGATCAGGTTTTTCCTGAAGATCCTGCTGACCTGGAACTGCGTTCAAAACAGGATCACAGTCTCATTGGAAAATTGTTGACCTGGTTGTACTTAGATCAATTGCCGTTATTTATCGGGCTGATCATTTTTTTGGCCACCTATGGTCTGATAGGCTTAATTACACAAAGTCTGATTGAACACGTTACGGGCAACTTGCTCAGTGGCTGGATTATTTCGCCAGCCTGTCTGTTTTTGTGCATGCCATTGGTACAATTTAATGCCAAAATTGCTGAAAAAATTCTACCAAAACTGCAACATGCCACATTGGGTACTGAAGAGCTGATTGGCTGTAAGGCGACCATACTCGGTGAAACCCGCCTCAATGCTCCTGCTCCCGCCGAGGTTCAAGACCAGTTTGGCCGTAAGCATTATATTCTGGTGGTTCCGGCCTCTAATGAAACCTTACAACAGGGCCAGGCCGTCGTATTAATCAAAAAAACACGTAAAGGTTTTCAGGCCACTCCGCTTTAAGTCATAGTGAGCAATTTTCCGATAAGTGCTCTGTTTTGGATTGCAAAGGAGATGACCATTTCTAAAGGTAAGCTCTCTTTCTTATCCATCTTCTGTTTATCGTCTTAAGAAAATATCCATCAACCAGAATATTAATCATCTGACAGATGCACTTTTAGCTCTAACGCCTATAATTTTTGTCTTTCTCTCTATGAGACTGCCACGCCATCTGATTTTCAATGAATAAATATAAATTTTGCAACCATTATGCTATTAATGAGAATTATAAGCATCCTTAATAACAACAACACAGAATAAAAACCATGACCATTAACCTGGATATCTTAATATGCGTAATACTCTGGCTTTTAGATCCCAAAAATCATTATTCAATATTGGATTGCGTGTCGGCTTAATCATTCCCTTAAGTCTGGTCAGTTCAGCATCCAGCGCTTCCAGTGCAGTACCCAAACTCACTGCTACTGTTGAGCTATCACAGCCGGAGCACCAGATTCAGATGTCGATTATGCATCTTGATCTGGACTATATTTATGACCCTGACCCACGCCAGCTGAACCGTAATATTAACCAGCTCATTAAGCGTATTCAGGCTGTACAACCCAATACCATTTTTTTACAGGCTTATGCCGATCCAGATGGCAATGGCTCTGCTCAGGAAGTTTATTTTCCTAACCCTCATATGCCGCTGAGGGCCAATCTATTTAAAAAAGTCACGCAACAGATTCGGACACGGAGCGAAGTAAAAAAAGTGTATGCCTGGCTGCCGATGTGGGCCTGGGAAATGCCCCAGCATTATCGGGCCAACTATGTCCAGAGTATGAATCCAAAAATACCGGGCTATACCCGCCTGACCGCTTTTGATCCCAAGAATTTTCATTATGTCTATGACATCTACAAGTCACTGACAGATGAGGTGCATGTAGATGGCATCCTGTTCCATGACGATATTACATTAAATGACTATGAAGATAGCTCAGCTTTTGCCATCCGTACCTATCAGCAATGGGGATTCACGGATGCAGAGCAAATGCTACAAAATCCCCAGCACCCTCAGCAGGACAAGCTGGCCAAAGCCAAAACAGCCTATTTGGATAACCTGTCTTTAAATCTGAGTAATAAACTGAAGCAAACCCAGCCCTGGCTTAAATTTGCCAGAAACTCTTATGCACCAGTCATGCTGGATCCAGAAAGTGAAAAATGGTTTGCGCAGTCGACCCTAAGTACCTTACAACATTATGACTATAATGCAGTGATGGCCATGCCTTATATGGAAAAGGCATCAGATCATCAGCAGTTCTATCTCAAGCTGATTGAAAAAGCCCGTCAATACGACCCGACCCTATCCCGGACTATTTTTGAAATTCAGACCATTGACTGGAATACGCAAAATAAACTCCCTGAGGAAGAACTTTCGAACACGGTAGATTTATTAAAAACTCAGGGGGTGCAGCATATTGGCTACTATCCGGAAGATCCGTATCTCCCCCACCCTCATAGTCATATCTTTAAGCCAAAGAAGCCTTTATAACTTTATTTTTAGGGAGGATTACCCTAGTAGTACCGTCCTGCTCCTGACGAATTAAAATCCTATTTATGCTGAGATGTTGTTAAATATTTAAACAAATGTCTTTATCAGCTTTGTCTAATTTTCATATCACAAAAAAACCCGCAATTGAGGGTTTGATTGCTTAGGTTAGCTGAGAGAAAAATTAATAGTTCACACCTATTCATGCTCTTGATAGACATGAGACATTGAGGACAGGAAGGGTGCAATAGACCGATCTTTCAAGGATAGCTATCGCACCATGAGGGGAAGCCGCTTTACGCCATGGATACTTTTATCCCTTGTTCCTGAATCGCGTAGTGCTCAATTTTTCCATCCTGATCATAGTACAGCGTTAAATGTTTAGCCTGTACCATGTCTAGCAAGGCCTGTTGTTCCAGCTCGAAGCTCTGGGCAATTTGCTGTAGTTCAATCGGTTTTGGTGCAGAACGACGATCCGCACCGTTAAAACGAATCCAGTTATAACTTGCCCATAACAGTAAGCATGAAAACGCCACTGTAATGAGTAAGGCAAGTTCTAGTAAAGTAAGACCGTGATACGGAGCCTTATCCCTCAGCACATGATCTAAAATCAGATTAGATTCAAACCACCATAAACCTAAGGCAATGATTGGCATAAACAGCCACATCCAGGCCAGCCAGCCCAAGGCCATTAAGGTATAACCACCGGTTCGATCTGTCACATATTCTGGTACATCAATATATTCTGGAATATCCAGTGTAGGGGGTTCTGTTGCTAATGCTGAAATCGTAGACTCTTTGAATTCAACAGTCGTGGGCACATCCATATACTCAGATATTTTAACCTGCTTCCCTGCAGCGTTATTTTTTTTGTCCAACATTTTATTCTACCTCTGTTTTACCACGATAGCCTCGGTCTGGACTGGTCCAGCGTGCTCGGGTTGGGGTTTTAAATATCGTTTTAGGTAAAGCTACAATAGTGGTCAGCATAATAAGAATCCAGAAAAATAATGGATACCAGATCACCCAAAAATAATTTCTGAAAATTCGGCCTTTATCATAGCGCCGATCAATCCAAAGACTCACCAGGAACTGAATCAGACAACTCACACCAAGAATGACGCCATACCATTGCGGCATTAGCGAGTTGATATACCATTGCGGGGAAACCGGAAAAAATAAACCATAGAAGAACAGGACAAATACAGCAAACATGGTATATGCCCAGATCACACTGATCATGGATTCAATGGCAATGGGCCACATACGGCGTAAACGCCATTTAAATATTTTTGGCACATAGGCGAACAATACCTCAATCCCACCCTGCGCCCAGCGCAGGCGCTGTTTCCATAAACCTTTAAAGGTCTCGGGCATATAGATATAAGTTAGTGCCTGTGGAACATACTGCACATCCCAATGATCGAACTGCAGACGCCAGGACACATCAATATCCTCGGTAATCATGTCATCACGCCAGTAACCTACCCGGTTGAGCGCAGTTTTTCTAAAACCAGCACAAACACCCGATACTGTAAAAATGCGGCCATAGGTACGTTGGGCACGTTTAATCAGCCCAATAATCGAGGAAAATTCCCCGACTTGAACCTTACCCAAGATACTGGAGCGATTAATAATCCGTGGATTTCCAGTCACTGCGCCTACACGCGGGAACATGGTCAGATGATGCATCATCCATAGCACACAATGTGGATGTATTAAGGCATCCCCATCAATACATACCAGATATTCATAGCGACTCACCATGGCACCGGCACGTAAGGCATAAGCCTTACCCTGATTTTCAGCCAGATGGACCACCCGCAGATGCGGGTATTGTTCAGCCAGCTCATCCAGAATAGCTGCAGTCTGATCAGAACTGCCGTCATTAATAGCAATGACTTCAAATTTTGGATACTGGCTTTGCATGGCATAACGAATGGTTTGCCGGACTTGCTTAGCTTCATTAAAACACGGGATCAGAATGCTACACCCGGACTGAGATGCTACCGGTAAATCTTTTTGATTCCGCTCGCGTTTAATGAAAAACCAAATACCGCCTACTATCCACATCCAAGCCATGAACAAGGGATAGAAAAAGGCAAAACCAAATACCATATCACTTAAACCAATATTATTCATTGATGCGCTCCCTGTTGAGCCTGAAAGGGATCACGATAAATCAATGGATTGGTATTTAAACTGATCGATGCATACAGCTGTTGCTGAACCTGTCTGGCATTTTTAAAGTTATAATTTTCGAGTGAGATTTTTTGAATTCCCTGTCTGCGCAAATCTGCCACCCGACTCGTAATCCAGTGGTTCTGCGGTGACTGACCGGCCAGATCAAAACCCACCATCAGTCGTTGTTTTTGTACATGAGAGAGTTGCTGCACATTTTTCAATAAGCGGGCATGTTCAGTTTTGCTTGTTTTTCCATCCATGACCAGATAGATATAGTCAGAGTCATCAGACAAAGTTTCAAATAGCGCTTTTAATCCTGCACTCTGATTGGCTTGCAGTTTCACCACAGCCAGATAAACATTACTGATATTGGCATAATATTTGGCACGCTTTGCGGTCTGCTGTTTGATATGAATCACGCGCTGTATCTGTTTTTTACAATCTGCTGACCATACTGTGCTGCCAATTGCACAATTCAGCTCCTGCCCCACATCCAGTACCAAGCCTTCCAAGTTGCTGTTGTACTTAAAGATATCTTCTACCATTTGCACCATGTCGTAGCCTTGGTTGGCCAGACTTAAGGGCAGCTCGGCATATACCCGCTGATAGGTACGCGTACGGGCCTGCCAGACGGTACGGTTCAGTAAGTCCTGCTTCATTTTTAGCTGTCGGTTCGGAAAATAGGCAGTATCTACTTTGCCATCGCCATCCAGATCTGCCACGGGCTTCAAAATCAATTGATTGGTTTTTAAGGCTTCCAGCTGATTCAGGAACTGGCTGAGTTTTTCATCAGACTGTTTTAACAGGGGTTGGGCAATATCGGACAGATTAAACTGGATAAAACTCTTTTGTTCTAAATAAGGCTGCTTGGTGTGATACAGGAATTCTGACATCGCCTGCGTAATTTCAGCCAGATTCGGATTATTCACAATCAAAGCACGTTGGTAAGTTTTGACTGAATCTGCCAATGGCGCCATGGTACCCAGACTAAATGACATACTCAGTCCTGCCTGTTTGGCAATATCCTCAGATTCTGCCGTTACCGCACCATAAGGCCAGAAAATCGCTTGCGTTGTCGCAGATAACTCTTTTTGCAGGATTGCCTTGGAATGTTTCAGGTCTTCCAGCACCCGCTTTCTATACGACTGGTCTGATTCATAGCGTGCAGTTTTAGGATTATACATACGGGCTGTAGCGGCAGGTTGCAGATTCTGTTGCGGGTTAGAAATGATGCCCCGATGCATATTATGCGAATGTGAAACAAATTCGACCTGTCCACTTTTTTGCATTTCCCGCATTTGATCCCAGCTCATCAGATTATGTGCACCATACGCTTCAATCGCATCTTTATGTTGCGTCCCGATCCAGCTGGTTGGAATCGCAAAGACCGCCTTCAGTTGATATTGTTTTAACAACGGGAAAACCTTGGTATAACCACTCAAGGCACCATCATCAAACGTAAGCAATACCGATTTTTCGGGCAATCTGACTTTCTGTTCCCGTGCACGCTGAATATCTTTTAAGCTAATCGTGGTCCAGCCGTCTCGCTTTAACCAGGAAAAATATTGCACCAGATAGTCCGTACTAATCGCATAAGGGTCGCGATCACCCACCCGGGCGACATCATCTCTTACATCATGAAAAGTCAGCGTCACAAACTGGTTTTCAGGCAGGTCCATGGCTTTATTTTCAGCATGACCATAAGTGCTCAACAGGCTTAAACATCCCAACAGGGAGAATGTAAATATCTTTATTCTTGTTTTCATTAAAATCTCCCTTCAAATCCAAAACTGACTTCGAATCGGTTTTCATCTTCACCGTCATAGGGATGCTGCCCATATGACACACCATAATTGACTGACCCAGAGATGCTGGTATTTGGCTAGATAGATGAATCCAGAGTCGTAATCTTCTTGGTCGAATACCCCTAAATTCAAGGCAAAACGTTGGGTCAGTGACTGGTCATAACGACGCCAGCTAATCCAGTCATGTTCTAGACCAGCTTCTGCACTCCAGCTGGAAGGCGGGTTAAAATAAGCAGTGTCTAGCTGTTTATTTTTGGACCAGAAGCCATAGCCATTCAGATGAGTTAAATGATGCGGTGCCTGATAAATCCGCTGTCTCACATAAGTGCCAATTTCTTGTCGCTCATTGCCATCATCAATGTCGGTAAATTGATAACGTATCCCAGCTTTGGTTGACTCATGCTGCTGCCAGTTCAGGTCAAAACGGTAGGACTGACCTTCATGTTGCTCTTGTACCTGGAGTGGAATATCTGCCTGACTGTTATAACCCAGCCCATAATTCCAATGGTCATTGAGCCAATGAGTCCAGTTCAGGTTGACCCCAAAACGGTCGCCATCCGTGCTTTGTGACACAGCAGCAGTGGCATATTTACGCTGATCTGCCCACTCCAGCCCTACACCAATACGCTGGTCATCACGATTACCTTCTTCATATTCACCGCTACGGTACTGATGTTCTGCAAAGGCACGATAATGATCTGAGAACCAGGGGGTATTCAGTCGGGTCCAGCTCTGTTTTTCACGAGCCCCATTCAGGTTGCTCACCCTGTCCTGATCATCTGCATCACTTTTTGCATAATGACTGGCATGTTGAATACTAAAACGTTCTCGATCTTTGAGTTCTTTCTGGCTACGAATCACTCCAGTATCCGTCTCTGCCCGTACCAGTAAATCCTGATTGGAATCACGCCAGGTTTTTACATCAATAACTGCTTGAGCATTTTGCATGCTGTTCATGCGCGTTGCCTGCGTCATCGGCTCAGTACCATTCATTAAGGACACGGTCGCCTGAGCTTGTAAAGGTTTTTCCCGCCAGCGCTGCACCATGGCCAGATGATTCAGATAACTGCGATTACCGGGTGACTTAGCCACCAAGTTCTGAAAGTACTCTTCTGCTTTATCCAGCTGATTGCGATAACTATAGTGCAAGCCTTTCAGACTGATAAACTCATCACGATCCATATGAATCTGACGGTCTGTGCCTTTGGCATCGCTATAGAAAAATACCGGTAAACGTTCATCCATTTCCTTGATCAATGCATCAGCGGCCTTAAACTTTTCCTGTTCGATCAAGCTATAGTACAGCCCCGCATAGACATCATAATCCACATAATTGCGTTCCTTAAACAGACTGCGATACAGGATTTCAGCTTGTCTGGGCTGGTGGTTACGCAGATAGCTGTCCGCCAGTGCATGTCTGACATAGGTCGGCATCTGTTCTACAGATTGATTCATTTTGGCCAACTGAGCCAAAGCCTCTGCGGTACGTCCACGCGCACTCAGGGCATAGATGTAGTCATAATAAAATCTTGAACGCAGCTCAGGATAATCGGCCAGCTGCTGTTCATAAGTTTGCATTTCTGCCAGCACACGATCTAGCTCGGTATAGGTGATCTTGCCCCGATCCTGTTCACTTTGAACCTTGTAAAAATCGATAGCATGACGAATATGCTGCCTAAACTTCAGTAACTGTACATCATGTTTAAGCTGCCCTTGGACAGCGCCATTTTGCTGCAAATATCGCTGTGCCCCCTCATAATCTGCGTTTGCAGCCAAAGCCAGCACATATTGTTCCTGCACAGCTTCATCGCGGCTTAAACTTAAAGCATATTGGGCTGTTTCCAGCGCTTGTACCGGCTGTCTTAACAACCGATAGGTATAAGCGAGTTGCGCCAGCTGTTCTGGATTGAGTTGCTGCTGCTTGACGTGCTTCAGTTGCTGATTGGCTTGCTCCAGCTGACCATTTTCCGCAAGCAACATGGCACGGTACAGACTCCATGGCGTACTGGCTCCAGTAGTTTGCTGAAATCTTGCCGCATATTGCTCAGCCAGCTTAAATTTTCCCTGATCTCGCAGTAACTTCACCAATGGCAGCTGACCATAGGCTGGAAATCTAGAAAAATTCAAGTGATTAAGATTGTATTCTTGCTGTTTTGCATTTGGATTGTATTGTCGACTCAGTACAATATAGTCTGCCAGCAGGTCCATATTGGCAGGATCTTGCTGTACCATTCGCGCTAAAACATTAAGTCCATTCTGGACATCCCCAGACCTGATTTGCTGAACCACCTGATGTCTTTGAACATCACTAATAGCGGCGTTCAGAGAGGTACAGCTCAGCCCTGCTGCAAGCAGCACAGAGGCCAATGAGTAATATTTTTTGTAGTTTTGCATCGGTATTTGTCTTATTGTTTATTTTATTTACACAATCAATTATAACAAAGTGCGATTCCGCTCACAATTTCATCTTGTCTGACTAGATTATTATTCAATTATTATAAAAAAAGCCCTCACAAGGAGGACTTTATATTGGAATAGTATAGTTTAGAGCAAGCCTTTGTCCTTTAGGACCTGATACATGGTAGAACCGAGTTCTGCCGGGCTACGGGTATAAGCCATTCCGGCACGTTCGAAGGCAACAAATTTTTCCTCTGCCGTGCCTTTACCGCCAGAAATAATTGCACCAGCATGCCCCATACGCTTACCTTTCGGCGCCGTTACCCCCGCAATATAGCCAACCACCGGTTTGCTTACATTTGACTGGATATATTCAGCAGCTTCTTCTTCTGCGGTACCACCGATTTCACCAATCATGATAATTGCTTCTGTTTCAGGGTCTTCTTCAAACAATTTCAAGCAGTCAATCTGGTTCATACCCGGAATCGGGTCTCCTCCAATGCCGATACAGGTGGATTGTCCCAAGCCAAGTTTCGTGGTTTGTGCAACAGCTTCATAGGTCAAAGTACCCGAACGTGAGATAATCCCGATCTTGCCTTTCTGATGAATATGGCCTGGCATAATCCCGATTTTGCATTCTTCCGGCGTGATAATTCCCGGACAGTTAGGACCAATCAGGCGTGTACCATTACCATTGGTCTCTAAATAGCGTTTAGCTTTGAGCATGTCTAATGTTGGTACGCCTTCAGTAATGACCACAATCAGTTCAATACCTGAGTCAACCGCCTCAACGATAGAATCGAGAACAAATGGCGCAGGGACATAAATGACCGAAGCATCTGCACCGGTTTCTTTCACCGCTTCACGCATGGTATTAAATACAGGTAATGCCAGATGGGTTTGACCACCTTTGCCCGGGGTTACGCCGCCCACCACTTTAGTGCCATAAGCAAGTGACTGTTCTGAGTGGAATGTCCCATTTTTGCCAGTGAAACCCTGTACTAAAACTTTGGTGTCTTTATTTACTAATACGCTCATGATCGATACTCCCTTAAGCCTTAACTGCAGCAACAATTTTTTCTGCAGCATCGGCTAGGCCATTTGCAGAAATCAATTTCAAACCAGATTCATCCAGTAACTTGGCACCCAACTCTGCATTGTTCCCTTCCAGGCGAACCACCACAGGCACAGTGACATTTACCTCCTGAACTGCTGCAATAATCGCTTCTGCGATCATGTCACAACGTACAATTCCACCAAAAATATTAATCAACCCCCCCTGCACAGAATGATCTGCCAGAATAATTTTAAAGGCTTCAATGACTCGTTCTTTGGTTGCACCACCACCAACATCCAGGAAGTTGGCTGGCTGTCCCCCATACAGCTTGATGATGTCCATGGTTGCCATCGCCAGACCAGCACCATTGACCATACAACCGATATTCCCTTCCAGCGCCACATAGTTCAGATCAAATTCAGAGGCTTTCAGCTCACGTTCATTTTCCTGAGATTTATCACGTAGTGCTGCCACTTCAGGCAACCGGTACAACGCGTTTGAGTCAATACCCACTTTGGCGTCGACGCATAAAATATCGCCATTTTCACGTACAGAGAGTGGGTTAATTTCAAATAAAGCAAAATCATTGTCGACAAATGCCTGATAGGCAGCAGTCATGATTTTCACAAACTGGTTGATCTGGCCATCTTTCAGTTGCAATGCAAAGGCAACTGCACGCGCTTGGAATGGCAATAGGCCCACCAATGGGTCAACTTCGACTTTAATAATTTTTTCAGGGCTTTCTTCAGCGACTTTTTCAATCTCAACCCCGCCTTCGGTCGATGCCATAAAGGTAATACGACGGCTAGAACGATCAACCACAGCGCCCAAATATAATTCACGCTCAACCGGATACACGTCCTCAGAAACCAGAATCCCATTTACAGGCTGACCGTTAGCATCGGTTTGATAAGTAACTAATCGTGTACCAATAATCTGATTGGCATATTCAGCAGCTTCCTCAGCGGTTTTAACTACTTTTACCCCACCCGCTTTACCCCGCCCCCCAGCATGAACTTGTGCCTTTAATACGGCAAACTTTCCGCCTAACTGTTCAAAAGCCTGAACAGTTTCTTCCGCATTGGTGGCCAGAATACCTTCTTGTACTGGCATACCATATTTTTTTAATAACGCTTTTGCTTGATATTCATGTAAATTCATTGATTGACCTTTTACTACTTTTCACTTTGTTATTCGTGCGTCCCAATATCCTGTGGCGCTGGGCAACATCGATATTGGATATTATTAAGACGATGTGCTGATTCTTATTTTTAGATGATTGTTCCCATAAAAACAACCATGAAATGTAAAAAGAGCGACCGAAGTCGCTCTTTTTTTGCTTTTATTTACGTTTGCGTTGGATCGCGTGAATGGCACGACCATCAACAGCAAGTGCAGCTTCATGCACCACTTCAGAGAATGTTGGGTGACCAAATGTCATTAACTGAAGATCTTCGACTGAAGATACAAATTCAAGCGCGATCATACCTTGGTGTACGATATCAGACGCAGCAGGCCCAATCACGTGCATACCCAGTAGACGATCTGTTTTTGCATCAGCAACAAACTTCACGAAACCAGCGTTTTCGCCAGCAGCCATGGCACGACCATTCGCAGCAAAACCGAATTGACCAGTCTTCACTTCATGGCCTTTTTCTTTCGCTTGCTCTTCTGTTAAACCTACCCACGCCGCTTCTGGGTGTGTATAGATGACAGAAATAATCGTGTCGTAGTTCACTTGTGCAGCATGACCGTGAATACGTTCAACTGCCATTACGCCTTCTTCCATGGCTTTATGCGCAAGCATTGGACCACGTACTAAGTCACCAATTGCGTATACACCGTCAACAGATGTTGCGCAGAAATCGTTAACTTCAACCAAACCACGTTCTGTTAATTTAATGCCTGAATCGTCAGCCAATAAACCTTCAGCATAAGCACGACGGCCTACACAAACGATCAACTTATCGAAAGTTTGAGTTTTGTCTTCGCCACCTTGTGTATATTTAACAGTAACTTCAGAACCATTAACTTCAGTACCAGCAACTTTCGCGCCAACGCGAATGTCCAGACCTTGTTTGGTCAGTACTTTTTGGTAATCTTTCGCCAATGCTTTATCAGCCATTGGTAAGAATGCATCCATTGCTTCAAATACAACAACTT
>CANQWW010000068.1 GCA_947627655.1 uncultured Acinetobacter sp.
CACATTGACCGCAGGTAAGCTCGGTAATGTGACATCATCATCTCCGATATCAGCATCAATCAAAAATTTGTTTTGCTCATTAGATTGCTGTTGCATGCCGAATCCTTGAAAAGCATTGCGTTAAAAACAAGGATTCTACCATAAGTTATAAGGTTTTAGCTTTAGATTAAAATTCCAATTCCCTTATACTAAAAAGCAACAGCACATCATTGCTTTCAATATTTCAACGCTTAAAATAAATACAAATATCTCTGTCTATTTTTGGAATCCCGAGTGTCCAAATTTTTTCACTTTATAATTAGATCAACTCATCAATTAAAAATCTGGCTCTATCCACTTGGCGCATTCTTTATCAGTTTAGCGAGCGCTCCATTAGCAGCGCAAATTTCAATCACGACCTCATCTTCAGCAAACCAGCCAGAGCTATCGCGCAGTACGATTGAAACCACACTAAAAAATGGTTTAAAAGTCATTATCCGCGAAGATCATCGCGCGCCTATGGTCATGACCCAGATCTGGTATAAGGTCGGTAGTGCCGATGAATCCGGCAATATTTTGGGAATTTCCCATGTACTGGAACATATGATGTTCAAGGGCACGTCCAAAGTACCCAATGATGAGTTCACTCGTCTGAGCCGGATCTATGGCGGTAGCATCAACGCCGCTACTTTTACCAATTACACCTATTATTATCAGCTTTATCCTAAAACCTATTTCCCTATGGCACTGGAACTTGAAGCGGACCGAATGACGAACCTGTTGCTCCGTCAGCAAGACTTTGAGCCTGAAATTAATGTGGTGATGGAAGAACGGCGGCAACGCACGGATGATAATCCTCGTGCCCAGGCCTTTGAACGCTTTAAATGGATCAGCTATCCCACCAGCCATTATCGCCAGCCAGTGATTGGTCATATGAAGACTCTAAACGCTATTCAGTTAAACGATGTGAAAAAATGGTATCAAGATTGGTATTCGCCCAGTAATGCCATTCTGGTCATTGTCGGTGATGTAGAGTCTGAACAGGCGCTGCTCCAGGTACAAAAATACTTTGGCAACATTCCTTCACGCCCGGTACCTGCCCGCAATGACGTGCTGGAATTTGAACGCTTAGGTTACCGGCATATGGAAATCCGCAGTAATGTTCAGGTTCCCAGTCTGTATATGTCCTGGAATGTTAAATCACTCGCCTCGGCAAAAAATCCACAAGATGCCTATGCACTGGCAATTATTCGGAGCTTGCTCGATAGTGGTATTTCATCCCGGCTTCAGGAGCGCCTGGTGCGCAATCGCAAAATCCTGACTTCGGTCAACGTCTCTTATGACCCTTATAATCGGGGTGATAGTCTGTTCAGTATTTCCGCTTTACCTGCAACAGGCATCAGTCTGGAAAATGCACACCAGGCTATTCAGGCAGAAATCGATGCCTTAAAAACAGCCACCATCCCTTCACATGAAGTGGAACGTATTGTGACGCGTTTTGTTTCTCACTTAATCTACAGTCAGGATGATATTAACGGTCAGGCCAAAATGATGGGCAATCTGGAAGTGAATGGTTTAAGTTTCCGACTGATGGATGATTTACCCAGATATTATAAAAATGTCAGTGCAGCCGATATTCAACGTGTCGTCAGCAGCTACCTTGTGCGTGAAAACCTGAGCACGCTCTATTTACTTCCGGAAGAACCAGCACCATGAGCATTTTCCTGCAATTCAGCGTATTACCCAGTCTATTATGGGCTGCCTTGAGCTGGCCTGCTTTAGCTTGGGCTGAAGATGATATCCCGCATGAAGTTGTACCTCTGGATCAACCCGGCCAACTCAAAGCTATTCCGCTGCTGCAAAGTTTAAAAAATCTGAACAAAGAATCTCAGCTGCAAGCCCCCTATGTGCATGAGTTAAATAATCGCTATCAGGTCCGCAGTTTGTTTGTGGAGAGTAAAGCCCTCCCCATCATCGATATCCAGCTTACCTTTAATGCAGGTTCAGCACGGGATGAAGAAATACAAAAAGGCGTGTTTGGCCTGTCCAGTATGGCAGCCAAACTGATTCGTGAAGGCACTGAACAATATAGCGCCCGTGACATTGCCGATGTTTTCGATCGCACGGGAGCGCAGTTTAGTGCTCAGGCATATCGCGATATGTTTATCGTCCGTTTACGGGTGATGTCCGATCCGGAAAAGTTTGAACCAGCACTCGCCATGATGTTGGAAGTTTTGAAAAATGCCACCTTCAAAAACCAAGGCATTCAGCTGGTGGTCAGCAATACCAATGTCGGCCAGAAACAGTTACAGGAGAAACCAGGACGACTGATGGATATCCAGTTTTACCGTAGCATTTATGCATCGCATCCCTATGCCCAGCCCATCACCGGCACGATCGGTGGAACCCGAAAAGTTAACCCAGAGGCATTAAAAAGTTTCCGTGACCAGTTTCTGGTTGCCCAGAACATGAATATTGCCATCACTGGAAATTTGACTGCAAAAGAAGCGCAGCAACTCTCAGAACGTATTACTGGCAATATGAAGCAAGGCACACAGGCGCAAGCCCTGCCTGAACCACAATTACAGTCAGACATAGAAATCGTTCATATTCCCTATCATGCCAGTCAGGCACATGTCATGCTCGGTCATCTGGGACCCAGTCGCTTTACACCTAACAAGCTGGCTCTAAATGTGGCCAACCGCATGTTTGGAGGCAGTGGCTTTAATGCCGTGCTGATGCAGGAATTAAGGATTAAACGCGGGCTTACCTATAGTGCTTATAGCAATATGAGCCTCACTCAGGCACCAGGCGTGTTTAGCTTGCGTTATTCTACGCGTCAGGATCAGCTCCTGGACAGCATTCAGGTTGCACATCAGGCGTTGATTGATTTTGTCCGCCAACCCATCAATCAAAAACACCTTGAAGAAACCAAGGCCGGTATGCTGCGCTCTTTCCCGAACAGCTATAAGAGCAATGCCAGCATCAATGCCCAGCTTGGGAGTATCGGTTTCTATGCAGAAGCTCCCGACTATCTGGCCAGTTATCCCAAACGTTTAAATAACCTCAGCGCACAAGCAGTTGAACACGCCATAGCTAAACATTTACACCCGGATCGTCTTACTGTGATTGTGGTCAGTCAAAGTCTAGACAAAGAGGCCTTAAAGTTAAGCTTACAGAACAATCTACGAGAAAATGCTCAACCAGAATAAGTCAGCTAAAATGAACTTCTGAAATATCATCTGAGATTAAGGACGGTCTACGTCTAAGGCAGGCAATTGATGGGCACGTACCGACTCTTGCTGATAGGCTTGCATTAATTTCAGGTACTGACCACGATAAATCTCTGGTTGATCGAGTAATGCCAAGGCCATATCCTGAGTTTGCGGTAATTGCTGTTGAGTAGAAAGTTGCTGAATCTGTTCAGACTGAATCATAGTGACAGGACGATAGAGAGCCACACTGGCCAAGACCATAATTAAGAATATAATAAAAATAAAAACGCTGTTATAAATTTGCTCCAGCGTTAATTTGGACCAATAAGTCCTGATTTTTTCTAAGTCAATAGCCATACACTACCTCTAGTTCAAAATAGTGTATGGCTGTCATTACATAAGTTCAAGAGATTGCATAAAAATTCAGTCAAATTAACATTCCAGCTGTATTTTTACTGACTGGTTTCCCTTATCGGCACAGTTACTGGAACACTTTTACAAATACCGTACCACCGAGTATCATCGCAACCACGGCCAAAGTGAGAAAAATAGCGAACTTACTTAGGCCAGATTCAGCACTGGCTGGATGCAGCAGATCAGGATCGGCCAGACGAACCAGTTCGGCATTATAAAGTTTGTAAAACTGTTCACGCTGATTCTCATCCAGCTGACGGGTAAAGTCATAAACTGCCTTACGCTGCGCCAAGCTGTATTCCCCTAAATGGATGTTTTTACGAAAAATCGCCGCATCCAGTTTTTTACGATGTAATTGTGCCAAGGCCATTACCTGTCCAGCGGTCGGCGGCATATCAAAATCTATTCCATCTAATGTACGTGACATGTTATTCTCCTTATTGTTAGCTTAATAATATCTTTATATATCAATAAACAATAAAATTGAACATAGTTTAATCATATAAACTGTAAACAATATTTATAGCGCAGCTGAAATACTTGACTATTCCATCTTTATGTAATATTAGTTAAATATAACTTTGATATATTTATAGCTAGACCAATAAGTCTATCCTGTAATCATAATTAAAATTAAGGAGTTTTATATGATTCAACAATTCTCTCAACATGACCTAGAACATTTGTACGCTGAGGCGGTGAATACAATTCAGTCACAAATGAACTTCTCTGATGCGGTTAAACAGCTAGAAGATGCAGCACGTGCTGGACATGGTAAAGCAGCTCTTTTTTTAGCTGAGCTTTATTATCAAGGCTTCCGCGTTGAAAGAGACTCACTCAAAGCACAATATTGGCAAACCATGGCCACCCTGCAAGCTTAAATCAACGTCACCTCGGTGGCGTTTTTTTATATCTTCAATATATTGCTACACAAAATAGAAAGCAAAATAACGTTTACTTGCAAAGCTGAAACAATAATTTCATATATTCTTTTTACAATAAGCTCAGTTGTACTACTAAAAGCTTGATCATAATGAGTATGCCCAATATTAGAGATATCAAACCATTACCCCAAGATCTTGCAATCAAGATCACGATCTTAAAATCAATGATGTATTGTGGGGTTCTTTGGGGCTTGTTTGATAATGGATGGGCCATGATGCGTGATCAGGAAGATACCCTGTTTCCTTTATGGCTCTGCGCTTCGCATGCGGAAAAATATGCGCAACAACACTGGCCAAGTTATACGCCCCGCAAGATTACATGCAACGATTTTGAATCTTCACTGCTGCCGACTTTAAGCCGCTTTAATGTCACTCCCGCTTTATTAAATGGAAGCGGTCACAAATTCAAGCTCACTGTTGGACAGATGCGTCATTTCTTTTTTTCAGGTCAAGGGCTGCACTTCGCCTCATAACATGCTATTTATAGAGTCAATATAACAAGTACCTGAAGATCAAAAGCTTAAACTTCAGGATGAATAATAATAGCTAAGGACTGAATTATGACGAATGTAGCTCAAGTACTCCAAGACAAACCTACTCAAGATATTTACACCATCCACCCAGAAGCAACCGTGCTCGAAGCCATTAGCATGATGGCAGATAAAGGCATTGGCGCCATAGTCGTTACCGAAGAAGATCAGGTGGCCGGCATTCTGTCAGAACGGGATTACACCCGTAAAATTGTGCTGATGGAACGTACATCTTTGGATACCACGGTGAGCCAGATCATGACCTCGAATGTGATTACCGTGGATTGTAATACCTCAGTTCCTGACTGCCTCAGCCTGATGACCGATAAACATTTGCGTCATCTGCCCGTCGTGGAGGCAGACAAGCTGGTTGGCTTAGTTTCAATTGGTGACTTGGTAAAAGCAGCGATGAATGATCAGCAACAATTAATTGATCAGCTGCAACAGTATATTTCTGGTTAATATTGAGTTCGAAAAAAACCATTTTGTAATGACGTTAGAATGACAAAGAAATGACAGATATAAAAAACCGCTCAATTTGAGCGGTTTTTTATTAATAGCTCAATTAGTTTAAACCCAATTTCTCAGCTACATAATCTGAGTCTTTATCACCGCGACCAGATAGGTTGACCACAATTTTGACATCTTTGGACAGTTTTCCTGCCTCACGAATCGCCCAAGCCACCGCATGTGAACTTTCCAGAGCCGGCACAATGCCTTCAACACGCGATAAGGTCATGAACGCATCCAGACATTCCTGATCGGTTGCCGTGGTGTATTCAACCCGACCTAAATCTTTGAGCAGACTGTGCTGTGGACCCACACCTGGATAATCCAGACCGGAGGCAATCGAATGTACCGGCAAGGGTTCACCCTGCTCATCTTCAAGTACATAACAGGCCATACCATGTAACTGGCTTGGTTTACCTAGCGTCAGCGTAGCCGAGTGTTTATCGGTCTCCAGACCATAACCTGCTGGCTCAACCCCAACCAGTTTCACCTCTGGCTCATTTAAAAATGCAGTAAAAGCGCCTACCGCATTCGAACCACCACCGACACATGCCACTACATAATCCGGATTGGCGCCAAAGCGCTCATGGGTCTGAACCTTGATTTCATCACCAATAATGGACTGGAAATCTCGCACCATCATCGGAAATGGATGTGGCCCCACCACTGAACCAATCGCATAGATATAGTTTTTCGGGTCTTTTAAATATTCTTCAAATGTACTGTCTACCGCATCTTTTAAGGTTGCCGTGCCACGGGTCACAGCAATCAGGTTTGCACCCAGAATTTTCATTTTCACCACATTCGGGTGTTCTTTCTCGATATCGACCTGGCCCATATGAATTTCACATGGAATACCCACCAGTGCACAAGCCGTTGCCAGCGCCACACCATGCTGACCTGCTCCTGTTTCGGCAATAACTTTGGTTTTACCCATGTATTTAGCCAGTAGCGCTTCACCCAGACAGTGATTGATTTTGTGAGCACCGGTATGGTTCAGGTCTTCACGTTTCAGATAAATTTGTGCTCCACCCAATTGATTAGATAGGCGCTTGGCATGGAATAACGGACTCGGACGCCCGACATAATGAGCAAATAATTCTTTTAGTTCATTTTGAAACTCAGCAGTTTGGCGAATTTCCTGATAAGCGACATTAATATCATCCATCGCCTGTTTTAAATCTGGCGGAATAAACTGTCCGCCATAGTTTCCAAAGAAACCCGCTTCATTTGGCAATGCAATACCATGAATTTGATGATCCATAACGATCCTTGAACAAGCTGAACAATAAATATAAAAATGACTTTATAATAAAATAATGGCTCCACCACAACTAATCATGATCAGTAAAGCCATGAATAGATCAATGGAATCAACGCGCTAGATATTTGGTCATGTCTTCAATGCCTTTCAGCGTCATTGGATACATATGATTTTCAAAAATCTGCTGGATCATGCCAATGGTTTGAGTGTAATGCCAGTAACGCTCTTCTTCGGGATTCAGCCAGGCGGTTTTTTCAAAATGCTGACGCAAACGGTTCAGCCAGACCTGCCCCGCTTCATCATTCATATATTCGACTGAACCACCGACAGAATGTAATTCATACGGCGCCATGCTGGCATCACCAACCACAATCACCCGATAGTCACGACCATAGGTATTGAGCAAATCCCAGGTATTCATGCGTGTACTGCTACGACGGAAATTATCTTTCCAGACATAGTCATACAGGCAGTTATGGAAATAGAAGTATTCTAGGGTCTTGAACTCGGTCTTGGCTGCGCTAAACAGTTTTTCACACTGGGCAATATGTGAGTCCATAGAACCACCGACGTCAAACAACATCAGCACCTTGATCCGGTTACGACGTTCTGGCACCAGTTGCACATCCAGAATCCCCTGCTTGGCCGTTTCACGAATCGTCCCGTCAATATCCAGCTCTTCCGCTGCACCTTGACGTGCGAACTTACGCAAACGGCGCAGCGCCATTTGCATCTGACGGCTACCCAGAATCTGCTCATCATCCAGATTGCGATATTGACGCTGTTCCCAGACTTTGACCGCGGAACGTTTCCGTCCCGGCCCGCCAATGCGCACACCTTCTGGATGATCCCCATAGGCACCAAATGGCGAAGTGCCGCCAGTGCCAATCATCTTGTTACCACCCTGATGTTTTTTATGCTGTTCGCGCAGACGTTCTTCCAGCATTTTCATCAGTTCTTGCAGCGAACCGGCTTTTTTCAGTTCTTCACGCTGTTCAGGCGTCAGGTGCTTTTCCAGCAGCTCCAGATCAAACCAGTCTTTAGGCAGTTTATGAACCTGATTGAGCAGTTCATCGAGATCAAATGACTGTATGCCATCAAAATAATCTTTCATGGCACGGTCAAATTTATCGAAATAGCGTTCGTCTTTCACCATGACCGTTTTTGCCAGCTGATAGAATTCATCCTGATCAGCAAATACGATTCCTGCGGCTATGGCCTGATTCAGGTCAATCAGTTCACGGGTTGAAACGGGTATGCCATATTTTCTTAAGGTATAAAACAGTCGCACAAACATGCGTGTTTCCTCCCTTAGCGGCGCGACATAAAGGCTAAACGCTCAAGCAGCTGTACATCCTGCTCATTTTTAATCAATGCACCATACAAAGGTGGAATCGCTTTGCTCTTATCAGCATTACGCAATACGTCTTCTGGCATGTCATCTGCCATCAGCAGGCTTAACCAGTCGATCAGCTCAGAAGTTGAAGGCGGTTTTTTTAGGCCCGGGATCTGACGTAATTTAAAGAAGACCTGTAAGGCTTCATTGACCAGTGTCGCCGAGATATTTGCAAAATGAACATCAATGATGTCACGCATGGTGGCTTCATCAGGGAAGTCGATATAATGAAAGAAACAACGGCGCAAAAAGGCATCGGGAAGTTCTTTTTCATTATTCGAGGTAATAATCACAATTGGGCGCTGTTGGGCAGTAACGGTTTCCCCGGTTTCATACACGAAGAATGACATCTTATCGAGTTCATGCAACAGGTCATTGGGGAATTCAATGTCTGCCTTGTCAATCTCATCAATCAGCAAGACACAGCGTTCCTCACTGCTAAATGCTTCCCACAGTTTTCCTGGCTTGATGTAGTTCTTGATGTCATAGACACGATCATCACCGAGCTGGCTATCCCGCAGACGCGAGACTGCATCATACTCATACAGGCCTTGCTGGGCTTTGGTGGTAGACTTGATATGCCAGGTAATCAGTTTCATTCCTAGACTTTCAGCCACCTGCTCTGCCAGCAGCGTTTTACCCGTACCCGGCTCGCCTTTCACCAGTAAAGGTTTTTGCAAGCTACGCGCTGCTTTCACAGCCAATTTTAAACTGTCAGTCGCAATATACTGACTACTACCAGAAAACTGTTGATGATCCACAGACATGATTTAACCTTATTTTTTTATTTACAGCGGTGAAGTTTTTTTGTTTACAGCAATTTTTGCTTTGTTTATTACATAGGTAGACCAGCAATACCCCACAAGTGAGGCTATTCCGATCACAAATAAAATCAGTGAGGCATTCATCCAGACCAAAGGCTGCTCTTTAGTCAATATACCAAAGAGCAAGCCAAAAATTGCCGGTGCCACGGAAGCATTGGGGCCTTCAGACACTGTAGGGGTTAACAGGACGGCAAATGCCACAATCCATAAAAATCCACCCAGCGTTTTTGGCAGGCGTTTCGTAACGCCATACCAGCACCACAGTGCAATGATACTGCCAATGACATAGACGAGGACGGCAATAGTTTCTTCAGGAATTGAATCTAATACAGTCACATAACCATTCATTTTACAACTCCTGATTCAACATTAAGCACCACGCAGACCTTCTGGAGCAGGCGCATTCGGATCAATCAAACCTTCAGGTGGCATTTGCAGGAAGAAACCACGGGTTTCTATCGAATCTATGACATATAGCACATTGGCACGTGCCAGTTTACGTGATTCGCTCAGTTCCAGATGCATGACAAAAGTCGCACGACCAAATGCTACACGTACCGGTTCAGCGAGTACATGCAGAGGATCGAAAACTTCAGCTTCATTTTCTTCTGCTGGACGAGCCACATAAAGATACATTTCATCTTTTTTGCTCGATTTGTAGATAGATACATGCATGATTCTGATTCAAACAACTCTTTAAAAAATCAGTGGCAAGGATACATCAAAATCACGCCTGCGACATTAGCCATAATTAACGCATGAGTCGTGATTTTGTATAATTGATCTTTCTTTAATCAATCCAGCACTTTCATCTGTCTGGACAGGTAAGACTCATCCTGATGTAAGAGCGCTACCAAAGGTTTGGTCAGGATGTCATAACGCCAGCCCAACAGAAACTCTGGCAGGTTCTGCTCATCATTATGGAATACCACATGCTGATACAGTGCATTGAGCCATTTTTTACGCATCAGCACTTCTTTTGGCACCGTGGTTTCATTCACCACCTGTTGAATAATGGCATCGATTTTTTCACCAATCTCACGTGAAGAGTGACGAATCGGACGTGCCAGGCGCAATGGCCATTCCGCTTGATCTGGCAGGAATTTCAGCAGATCCAGAATCGTCTTGCCATGATCACGTACCACACTGGAGCGAATGTCTTTCACATTACTGAGCTGAAATAGATTTTTCGGATTTTTTTCTACCAGATCGATCATGGTCGAGTTTTTCAGAATAAAACTGCGCGGAATATTCAACGCTTTGGCAATCTGTTCGCGCCATACGGCGAGCTGCTGTAACTGCATCAGCTGACGGCGGGAATGACGGTAATTGCCCACATCCTGATAGAGCAATGCTGTCGGAGTTTCCTGGCCAATCTCTGTGGTCATAAAACGACAATCTTGCAGCACAAAATCCAGCAGATGTTTCTGTTGTAAATCGTGCTGGATCTGGTCGCCCAGCTTGACCAGATAATGCACATCATTCGCTGCATACAGCAGTTGCTTATCACTTAATGGACGTGCCAGCCAGTCAGAGCGAGTCTGGTCCTTCTCGATATCGACCTCTAGCACCTGCTTCAAGGCATTCTGATAGCTGACTTGCAGCCCATGCCCCAAAAACGCCATGCCAACCTGGGTATCGAATACATTACACAGTGATTTTTGCTGGGTGTAATGATAAATCAGATCAATATCTTCGCTACAGGCATGAAAGATGTTCTGCTGGGCAGTAAAAATACGCTTAAAAAACTCGCTCAGATCCAGTGTCGTGCCATCCAGCAAATATACCTTTCCGTTGACATTAATCTGGAATACGCCAAGCTTCGGCCACAAGGTATCCACCTTGATAAACTCTGTGTCCAAAGCATAAATCGAGCTTTGGTCCATTTCTGTCAATACCTGGTGAAGTCCGGCCTGATCTTGAATAAATTGAAACATAGGTGACTAAGTCAGCGTGTAAATTCCGAATGCTGCTATCTTAACTGATATATATTTTATTTATGCCAAAATAATAGCTACTTCGATATAAAATTAAGCAATAACAAGCATTCAGAATAAGAATAATCAGTCTATTTTTTGAATTTTTGGTCAAAAATGTAGAAAAATGGTTTATTTCATCCGCATACGGTTATGCACAGCCTGACTTAAAGTATGACTATCGACGTATTCGAGTTCGCCCCCTTGTGGGACACCTTGGGCAATCCGGGTAATCTGAATCGGCAAATGCTTGCTGGCTTCCACCAGATAATGTGCCGTGGCCTGTCCTTCAACCGTCGCATTGGTGGCCAGAATGACTTCGCGAACCTGTCCCCGGTTTAAACGCTCGAGCAGATATGGAATCCCAATCTCTTCTGGACCAATACCATCAAGTGGCGATAAATGCCCACCTAAAACATGATATTTCCCCCGAAAACTGCCACTTTGCTCAATGGCCATCACATCAGCAGGTGATTCCACCACGCAGAGCAACTGATCATCACGGTCGGCAGATGTGCAGATATTACATACTTCATCTTCCGTCAATGAATGGCAGACCGAACATTCATGAATATGGTTGGTCGCCTCATTCAATGCATGCGCCAGACCAATCGCACCTTCACGGTTTTTCATGATCAGGTGCAACGCCATACGCTGAGCCGATTTCGGCCCAACGCTTGGCAAAATGCGTAATGCTTGAACCAGTTGATCAAAACGATCACTAAACATTGCGCATCCTTCCTTAGAACAGACCAGCCAGACCTGGAGGCAAGCCCATACCTTGGTTGGCAGACTTCATACGCTCTTCAGAGATCGCTTCAGCCTGACGTGCTGCATCATTGATTGCAGCTGCAATCAGGTCTTCGATCATGTCTGGATCATCCTGAAGTAGTTCTGGGTCAATCTGAATGCGCTTGACCACATTACGTGCCGTCATGGTCACTTTGACTAGGCCACCCCCTGCTTCAGCTTGCACTTCAACCAGTGCAAGCTCTTCTTTGGCTTTTTTCAGGTTGGTTTCTACTTCCTTTTGCATGCGCTGGGCTTGCTGCATCAACATGTTAATGTTCATAAAAATCTCCGAACATAAATTTATAAAATTAGATAAGATCTAAACCACGAGTAATGTCACGGATAATATCATCAATATCTTCCAAACCTACAGAAACACGGATTAAACCTTCAGAAATTCCTGCTGCTTGTTTCGCTTCTGCAGACATTCTACCATGTGAGGTTGTCGCTGGATGGGTAATGGTCGACTTCACGTCACCCAAGTTACTGGTAATAGACAAGAAACGAGTATTGTCAATAACAGTCCACGCGCCTTCACGCTCGCCTTTTACCACAAAAGAAACCACACCACCGAAACCAGATTGTTGTTTCTTCGCCAGGTCATGTCCAGGATGGTTTGGTAAACCAGCATAGTAGACTTTTTCAACCTTTGGATGTGCATCGAGCCATTCTGCCAATTTTTGCGCACTAGCACAGTGGGCTTTCATACGTAGGTTTAGAGTCTCCAAGCCTTTTAAGAAAACCCATGCATTAAATGGGCTCATTGAATTACCCAATGTACGAATCACACCCGTAATTTCTTCCATCAGTTTTGCAGAACCAAGCACTGCGCCGCCCAAAGCACGGCCTTGACCATCAATATATTTAGTTGATGAGTACACGACTAAATCTGCACCGAACTTAAGCGGTTGCTGTAATACCGGTGTACAGAAGGTATTATCCACTGCAAATAATGCATTTACTTCATGTGCAATATCCGCAATTGCTTGTAAGTCGCCCACTTGAGCCAATGGGTTTGACGGTGTTTCAATAAACAATAAACGCGTATTTGGACGAATCGCCTGTTTCCATGCGTTTACATCTTCCAAGTCAACAAAAGTAACTTCGACACCAAATTTCACTACATATTTTTCAAACAATGAAATAATGGAGCCAAATACCGCACGTGAACAAACAACATGATCACCGGATTTCAAATAGGCCAATGTGATGGCATGCACCCCCGCCATACCTGAACTTGTTGCGACAGCCGCTTCTGCCCCATCAAGCACTGCCAAACGCTTCTCAAAGGTTTGTACGGTTGGGTTGGTATAACGAGAGTAGGTATTCCCTTCAATCTCTCCAGAGAACTTTGCCGCTGCATCCGCTGCATTTTCACATACAAATGATGATGTCAGGAAGATTGGCTCACTATGCTCACCCTCAGCAGTACGTGTATGTCCGGTACGAATCGCCAAAGTGTCTAATTGATATTCGATCTCGTCGTGTTGGCTCATTGCGCTCATCAA
>CANQWW010000069.1 GCA_947627655.1 uncultured Acinetobacter sp.
TTCGAACTCACGGAGGGGTATAAGCCCTCGTCGGTTTTCAAGACCGGTGCATTAAACCGCTCTGCCACGCTTCCATGTGCGCCATCATACGGAGCTTTTAGACAACTGACAAGTGAAAATTACAGTGAATGCAGTCAATTGCATATAGTTTCATCAAATCCTTACAATCTGGCTGCCAATTCAGCACCTTCACGAATTGCACGCTTGGCATCCAGTTCAGCAGCCAGCTTAGCACCGCCAATGATATGATAATTCGCTAAGGTTTTTTCACCCTCAGTCGGCATCAAGTCTTTGACAGACTCCTGACCGGCACAAACCACCACAGTATCTACCCGTAGAAGCTGGTCATGACCATCGACTTCAATCCATAAGCCTTCATCTGTGACTGATTTATATTGCACCCCACGTAACATACGTACGCCATGTTTTTTCAACTGGGCACGATGCACCCAGCCAGTAGTTTTCCCCAGACCTGCACCGAGTGATGTAGTCTTACGCTGTAATAGATAAATTTCCCGAACCGGTGGCTCAATTTCAGCGGGTTGCAAACCACCTTCAGTCAAGTAATGCGAATTTGGATCTATCCCCCACTCACGTTTCCATTCCGCCAGAGGTTGAGGCTGCGGTTGATGTGGCGGCTTCAATAAGAACTCTGAGACATCAAAGCCAATTCCGCCAGCACCAATCACCGCGACACGATCCCCTACGGTTGCACCGTTCAGGACTTCACTATAAGACAGCACCTGCGGCGCATGACTGCCCGGAATTTTTAAAGCACGAGGCACCACACCAGTGGCAATAACAACTTCATCAAAACCTTCACGCTCCAGCTGTTCACGGTTTACGCGGGTATTTAAACGTATATCAACCTTGGTCTTTTCTAACTGGACTTTAAAATAACGAATGGTTTCATGAAATTCTTCCTTGCCAGGAATCACTTTAGCCAGATTAAACTGCCCACCAACAGCATGAGCCGCTTCAAACAAGCTCACCTGATGACCACGCTCAGCAGCAACCGTGGCTGCAGACATGCCGGCAACCCCACCACCCACGACAGCAATACGTTTCGGTGTCTTGGT
Source organism: uncultured Acinetobacter sp. (assembly GCA_947627655.1). Lineage (GTDB taxonomy): Bacteria > Pseudomonadota > Gammaproteobacteria > Pseudomonadales > Moraxellaceae > Acinetobacter. The sequence goes on from CANQWW010000069.1 coordinate 1,080, forward strand.
TTTCACATAGAGCAGTTCAGTTTCATAGCCAGCGCGTGGATTGACCAGACAAGTCACACGCTTATTTTTAAAAGTATGGTCAAGGCAAGCCTGATTACAGGCGATACAGGTATTAATTTCATCCACACGGTTGGTCGCGGTTTTATTGACCCAAAAAGCATCTGCCAATAATGGACGCGCCATCTGCACCATGTCTGCCTGACCCGAGGCCAGAATTTCTTCCGCTGTTTCCGGCATATTAATCCGGTTTGACGCAATTACCGGAACTGAAACATGCTTTTTTACTTCGGCAGTGTAGTCTACAAAGGCAGCACGTGGCACCGAGGTCACAATCGTCGGAATACGCGCTTCATGCCAGCCAATCCCGGAATTGAGCAAAGTAATACCGGCTTTTTCCAGTGCTTTTGCCACAGTAATGACTTCATCCATGGTGTTGCCGTCATGCACCAGATCCAGCAAAGACAGGCGGAAACAGATGATAAATTTTTCACCGACTTCTGCACGAATGGCTTTGACAATTTCCACCGCGAAACGCATGCGGTTTTCAATTGAGCCCCCCCAACGGTCAGTACGCTGATTGACATGACTGCTTAAAAACTGATTCAGTAAATAGCCTTCCGACCCCATGATTTCTACCCCATCATAACCGGCTTTTTTCGCCAGATTGGCCGTTTTGGCATAATCCCGTATCGTCTCCAAAATCTGTTTTTCAGAAAGCTGACGTGGTTTAAAAGGTGAAATAGGTGACTTGATTGGACTGGCAGACACCACAAATGGTTGATAACCATAACGGCCCGCATGCAGGATTTGCAGCAAAATCTTGGCGCCATGCTTATGCACTGCATGGGTCACCAAACGGTGCGGTGCGATATCCCCCAACGTATTCATAGTACCGCCCGCAGGCAGTAACCAGCCCTGACGGTTGGGGGAAATACCACCTGTAATCATCAAGCCTACACCACCTTTGGCACGTTCACCAAAGTAAGCAGCCAGTTTTGGATAATTATAAAAACGATCCTCCAGCCCGGTATGCATTGATCCCATCACCACGCGATTTTTAATTGTGGTAAACCCCAAATGAAGTGGTTTTAAAATATTTGCATAAGGAGTTGTGGTCATGGCGCTTTCCTTTTATTCTGGCTTTGCAACTTGTTGCATATTACTCTAGCGTGTTTTTCATATTTGTTTATGGCCTTTTCGGAAAATTCATGCACTATAAAAGTCAATTCAGCTTTCCCATTGCCTGGCCGAGCTTTTCCATAATGTAATCTATCCCAGTAGCGTACCGACCGGAAAATGAAGCAGCATGAGTCCAGCCATCACACGGGATAAGGTCTGCACTTGGCTTGTTTCACTTTAAGCGCTGCCTGCATATTCAAATAAATCAGGAGCAGCAATAATAAAACGACCCAGCTGAAGCTCGCTGTTGACCCAGTTTTTTTGCTGGAATTCCAGATAGAAAAGATCACGCCACTTAATATCACCAGACCTGTATAAATTCCATGTATGACCGTCAGGGTCTGATGAGGATCACGAAATTTCGGTAGCTACGGTGGGTAAGTTCATTTTTGCTTTCTCAAAATTGTTCTTATGGGGTGGATATTTGATCTGTTCATCTTATAGATAAAAAAATGCAGTGCGAACACTGCATGAGATAGGTCAGATGATGCTGTTATTATAGTTATTCAGAAAATTAGTGCTTATTTCCAGTATTTTAGTTTGGAGGTATGTCCGATCCCCACGTTAAAGCTGTTGGTCGGATCTAGCTGCTGATAATGATTTTTCAATGCCGGTTTGGCGATATATAAATGCCCAACATTATGCTCAGCCGGATATTCTGCACCGCGGTCATCCAGCAGCTTCCACATCGCATGTTCCATCACCAGCGGATCTACGCTTTTTTTCACGATGTAATCCTGATGGAACACATGACACAGGAAATGACCATAATAGAGTTTATGCAGAATCTTCTCTTCCATCTCCTGCGGCAGCGTTTCAACCCACTGACGGTCATTCCGACGCAGGGCAATATCCAGTGCGACAATATCTTCGACTTCGCTTAAATGCGTGTCGCGATAACGGATCGCGGCACCTGCCACGGCGAAACGGTGTAGAAAGGCTTTACGCCCTTCATCTTCAGTGCACAGGAAATAATTTCCGGTCGGATGCGCCTTAAAGTAACTTTCAAAGAAAGCCTGAACCTGCTCTACATCCTGATTTTCAATTCTAAGAATCAGATGATGTTCATATAGGTCTCGGTATTCATTCATGCGTTTCGGCAAATGCGATGGCAGCATTTTGCTGACCATTTGCAGAATCTTGTCGCTTAGGCCACGCATGCCGATTTTTTGCAACACGCCATCAACTTTGTCTTTCATGGCAAATGCAGCAGGCACTTTAGCCGTACCGAATTTTTCAATAAACATGAAGGTGTCTTTGCCGTATTCCGCCCCGATGTCATAAGCGACACGATGGATATATTCCCCGGCAATCGGCAAACGTGGTAAGTCTTTCAGTAAGAAACGGCGAATTTCAGTCAGGTCATCCTGAGAGTTGGTACCAACATAGAACACCTGACTTGGAATTTTTTCAAAGGTATCCAGACGTACCGCAAACACGCAGACTTTACCGGCAGAACCCGAGGCTTCGAACAGACGGCTGGGATCCGCATTAAAACGTGCCGGCGTATCTGCATCCACCTGACGTACATCATGGCTATAACGATGATCCGAAGCACAGCGATGTTCCTGTTGCTGGATGTCTTGCTCGTTATATTGCTTCTGTTCCAGATTTTTTAGGATTTCTTCTGGACTGTTACCCAGGTTAATGCCTAAGTGATTTATCAGTTCCAGTTCGCCCTGTTCACTTACACGAGCATATAGCGCCAGTTCAGTATAGGCTGGACCACGGCGCACCAAAGCACCACCCGAGTTATTACAAACCCCACCGAGTACCGAAGCACCAATACAAGACGAACCAATCACCGAATGCGGTTCACGGTTAAATGGTGCCAGCTGTTTTTCCAGTGCATCTAAAGTTGCGCCCGGTAGGCACACCACCTGCCAGCCAGACGACGGGTACTCATCACAATCACCGGACGGTCATATTCACCAAACGGCGTTGAACCACCAGTCAGACCCGTATTGGCAGCCTGCATGATCACGATGCAGTCGGCTTCAACAGCAACTTGTAATACTTTCCACTGTTCTAGTAATGAACCCGGTGCTACCACGGCAAACACTTCACCTGAACCATAGCGGCGACCTTGTCGATACAGACGGGTGTCGTTATCGTCCGTCAACACATGTTGCTGGCCAACCACGGCAACCAGTTTTTTTAAGGTTGCAGTCGTATCAAATGAGTTTTGCATAGTGAAGCCCCGATTCATTTTCATAGCTATATTCTTAGAGAATCAGCCATAAGCATGGTTTGGATTTTTAATCTTGAATATATGAAACAGCAGAAGTGCTGCTGTTTCGAATTGGTTCGGGATGGCCACTCTTTCAGGCAGTCATCCTGATTGATTTTATTGCGAGATTTCGCGATCCAGTTTTACCAGACAATCTTCAGTGATATCGGCAATCGTTTTCGCACCAGTTAATGTCATGGCAACACGCATTTCTTTATCAATCAGATCCAGTAGATTGCTAACACCAGCACCGCCTGCAGCACCCAATGCGTATACGAACGCACGACCGAGCATACAGGTGTCAGCACCCATCGCCAGCATACGCACCACGTCCAGGCCGTTACGAATACCTGAATCCACCAGAATTTTCAGTTCGCCTTTCACGGCATCCGCAATTGGTGGCAATGCACGCGTTGTTGATAACACGCCATCCAGCTGACGGCCACCGTGGTTTGATACCACGATACCATCGGCACCAAAACGCACGGCATCTTTGGCATCTTCAGGATCCAGAATCCCTTTAATCACCATTGGACCATCCCAGTAATCACGGATCCATTCCAGGTCTTTCCAGGAAATCGATGGGTCAAAGTTCGCACCTAACCAGCCGATGTAATCTTCAAGACCTGTTGGTTTACCCAAGTATTTAGAGATATTACCCAAGTCATGCGGGCGGCCCATCATGCCCACATTCCAGGCCCAGTGAGGATGCATGCAAGACTGCATATAACGGCGCATTGCAGCATTTGGACCACTCATACCAGAATGCGCATCACGGTAACGGGCACCCGGTACTGGCATATCAACGGTAAATACTAGGGTTGAACAGCCAGCTGCTTTGGCACGTTCTAGCGCATTACGCATAAAGCCACGGTCACGCAGTACATACAGCTGAAACCACATCGGACGCTGGATCGCTGGTGCAACTTCTTCAATCGGACACACCGATACCGTTGACAAGGTAAATGGAATACCTTTTTTATCGGCTGCCACTGCTGCCTGCACTTCACCACGACGTGCATACATACCGGTCAAGCCAACAGGCGATAAAGCCACTGGCATCGACAAGGTTTCATCGAACAGTTTGGTTTCCAGATTCAGCGCTGACATGTCATTCAGAACACGCTGACGCAGTGCTACTTTTGATAAATCTTCTACATTGCGCTTCAACGTATATTCCGCATAGGCACCACCATCAATGTAATGGAATAAAAATGGTGGCAAACGACGTCTTGCTGCTTCGCGATAATCATTCGCAGAAGAAATAATCATAATCTAGGTCCTATTTAATCGACTGGCACGTTGACGACGAGCTTCTTCTTCATCAATCAGACGTACCCGTTGAACTACAAATTCGATGTGTCCACAAACTGCCTGACGGGCAGCTTCTGGATCTTGGCGTTCGATGGCATCCATCACTTGAAAGTGCTGGTCATACAAAAGCTCAAAATGACGTGGTGTGGTATAGACTTTGCGTCGTCCCAGCATCACGTTGTATTGCAATAAATCAAAAATGCTGCGCATCATCTGGATCAACACCAAATTATGTGAAGCTTCTGCAATCGCTAGATGAAAGTTTGCGTCTGCAATTGCAGATTGAGCATCATCACCCTGCATTTGAAAATACTGAATCTGCTCGAAACAATGACGAATTTTTGCAATATCTTCTGGTGTCGCACGCTGTGCAGCATACCAGGCCGTACCACCTTCAAGTACCATTCGTGCTTCTTGCACATCGGTACGATATTCAGGATCGACATCCATTAAATCGCTTAAAGGCTGCACAATATTATGCTGTGACCAGTGGTTCGGCAGCGCTTGTAAATAAGTGCCAGCGCCGACACGGCTGACCAGCATGCCCTGGCTGACCAGATGTTGCAGCGCTTCTCGCAAGGAGGAGCGCGACACGCCTAACTGTTCACATAATTTACGTTCGGCGGGCAAACGGTCTCCGACCTGCAGCTGATTTTTTTCAATCAGGCTACGCAGACTTTGTACGACTTTATCAGAGACTTTCATGGCACCGCCCTCAGTAAGGTGTTATGGAATCATCCATGGGAACACATAAGCTTGTAAGGTGATAATGATACCGATCATCACTGTGAAAGTAATACTGTGTTTCACGGTAAAGCGGAATAAATCAGATTCCTTACCGACCAAGCCTACGGCAGCACACGCAATCGCAATCGATTGTGGTGAAATCATCTTACCGGTCACACCACCACTGGTATTCGCAGCGACCAGCAATACCTCTGGTACACCAATCTGCTGTGCAGTCGTTGCCTGCAATGCAGAGAATAAGGCATTCGCTGAAGTATCGGAACCGGTCAGGAATACCCCGATCCATCCCAAGAATGGTGAGAAGAAAGTAAACGCATCACCGGTATGTGCCAGCGCCAGCGCCAAAGTTGCAGACATACCTGAGTAGTTGGCGATAAAGGCAAAGGACAGCACCATACCAATTGAGTAAATCGGGGTTTTCAACTCACGGAAAGTTTCCGCAAACGTCGATACTGCATCACGTGGTTTCATTTTCAGGTAAATTACGGTGATCACAGCAGCAATCATGATCGCTGTACCAGTCGCAGATAACCAGTCAAACTTGTAGATCGCTTCATAGTCTTTGACTTCAGCCACGACTGGCGGCATTTTCTGGATCATTTCATGCAGAAATGGCACCTTGATCGAGAACACCAGATCATTCAATGGACCATCTTTTGCAAACAGGTCTTTGAACGGCTTGATACTCCAGATCGTCACCATTGCTGTTAATACCGCAAATGGCGACCAGGCTTTGGCAATTTGACTGATGCTATATTTTTTGTTGGCTTCAGCCGCAATACTGGCATCCACTTTCGCGTCTTGGTCTTCAAAACGGAAGATACGTTTTGGTTTCCAGAATTTCAGGAACAAAGTCAAACTGACCAGTGAAGCAATCGCTGCTGTAATATCGGGTAGTTCTGGACCGACATAGTTTGACGTCAGGAATTGCGCCAGAGAGAATGAAACACTGGCCACAATAATTGCAGGCCAGGTTTCCTTTACTCCACGCCAGCCATCCATAATCGCCATAATCCAGAACAGCACAATCGGCACCATAAATGGCAACTGACGACCGACCATCTGGCTGATTTCCATGGTTTCAACGCCAGACACCTGTCCGGCGACAATAATGGGAATCCCCATCGCACCAAATGCAACCGGTGCAGTATTGACGATCAGACACAGACCCGCTGCATACAGCGGTTTAAAACCCAGGCCTACCAATAACGCCGCAGTAATCGCGACTGGCGCACCAAAACCGGCCGCACCTTCAAGGAAAGTACCAAAGGCAAAGCCGACCAGCAGCATTTGCAGACGCTGGTCTTCAGTAATCGATAAAATAGAAGAACGGATAATATCGAACTGACCGGTTTTCACCGAAATTTTATACAGGAATAATGCCCCGAGAATAATCCAGGCAATCGGCCAGAGTCCGTATAGAAAACCATAAGCTAATGAGGCAAATGCCATCTGTGCCGGCATACCATAAGCAAATAGTGAAACCAGAAGCGCAAGTACCACCGTGATGGTACCCGCGACACTCCCCTTCAGTCGAAATATGGTTAAAGCTAAAAAGAAAAATACAATTGGAATTAATGCGACAATACTTGAGAGCCAAATATTGCTCATAGGATCATAAATTTGCTGCCAGGTTTGAAGCATTGTCATCTCCTTGAAATGCTTGGCATATGCACATCATTAACAACACATAGTTTTAATTAAATTGGTCATACCAATTAAGATTAAAGTTTAGAATTAAGTACAAATTGGTCCGACAATGTTAATTTATGCAGCTTTTAAGATCAATATTAAATTAATAACACAAAATTGGTCATACCAATAATAAAGGTAAACTGACTTTTTCTAAAAAATCTAAACTTTATTAAATTATTGTTTTTTAAAATTTTTGTAATTTTCAGTTTTGCTAAAATTTTAAGATTTAAACTTTAGTCTAAGCTTCGCATTGCAAGGTAAATTTCACCTTGAGTAAAACTGGGGCCCTCAGATAAATCTATTAATATCAATATTTTGATAGGCGCAACCTATTATAACTAAGTTTTATTATAAAATTTAATTTAGAATCAAAAAGATAAGTTAAATTTGATAAATTCTACTTTGAAAATGAAGCATTTTTTTTGCAGAAACAAGCGTGAGGAAAAGTGTTACAATACCGCATTTACTGACTCTCCTAGGTCACCACGTCGGTGCCTATTTTCAAAATCGTTAGGACGAACAATGACTGATAATGCAACTATCTTGCAGAATGTACCAGTAGGCAAAAAAGTAGGTATCGCCTTCTCTGGTGGTCTAGATACTTCAGCTGCTTTATTGTGGATGAAACAAAAAGGTGCTGAGCCTTATGCTTACACTGCGAACCTAGGTCAGCCAGACGAAGAAGATTACGATGCGATTCCGAAAAAAGCGGAAGCGTATGGCGCGGTAAAAGCACGTCTCATCGACTGCCGTTTACAACTTGCATTAGAAGGTATTGCTGCGATTCAATGTGGCGCTTTCCACATCTCTACTGGTGGCGTTCCTTACTTCAACACGACTCCTCTTGGCCGTGCAGTCACCGGTACCATGCTGGTAACAGCCATGAAAGAAGATGACGTGAACATCTGGGGTGACGGTTCAACTTATAAAGGTAACGACATCGAGCGTTTCTACCGCTACGGTCTGTTGACAAATCCGGCACTTAAAATCTACAAACCGTGGTTAGACCAGACGTTTATTGACGAATTAGGTGGCCGTGCAGAAATGTCACAGTTCCTGATCGACAATGGTTTTGACTACAAAATGTCAAAAGAGAAAGCTTACTCAACCGACTCAAACATGTTGGGTGCGACGCATGAAGCCAAAGATCTTGAATACCTGAATGCCGGTATCAAAATCGTTGACCCAATCATGGGTGTTGCATTCTGGAAAGAAGAAGTTGAAATCAAACCTGAAGAAGTATCGATTACTTTTGAAGAAGGTTTCCCTGTTGCGATCAACGGTCAACGTATCGAAGATCCAGTTGAATTCATTCTTGAAGCAAACCGTATCGGTGGTCGTCATGGTCTAGGTATGTCGGATCAGATCGAAAACCGTATCATTGAAGCGAAATCTCGTGGTATTTACGAAGCTCCGGGCATGGCACTGCTGCACATTGCTTACGAGCGTCTGGTGACTGGTATTCATAACGAAGATACGATTGAACAATACCGTATTAACGGTTTACGTTTAGGTCGCCTGCTGTACCAAGGTCGCTGGTTCGACTCTCAAGCATTGATGCTACGTGAAACTGCACAGCGCTGGGTAGCGAAAGCAGTAACGGGTACTGTGACTTTAGAACTGCGTCGTGGTAATGACTACACCATCATGAACACTGAATCTCCTAACCTCACTTATGAAGCTGAGCGTTTAACCATGGAGAAAGGTGATTCTATGTTCTCTCCTATGGATCGTATCGGTCAATTGACTATGCGTAACCTAGACATCACCGATACACGTGCAAAACTGGGCATCTATACAGATTCTGGCTTACTTGCAGTGGGTACAGGTTCTGCAGTACCTCAATTAAAAGACAAAAAATAATCTTGTCTTAAAGCAAAAACCGCTCTCTTGAGCGGTTTTTTTATACTTAAATAAACCTTTTAAATTAGATGTTGTGTAGCTTGTCAAATTCAGCCGTAGTGAGGTTCTGATAATAGATCTGGTTACGTCCCAATAGTTTTGCTTTGTATAAAGCCTGATCAGCAATACCCAGTAAATCTTCTTTAGTCATCTCCTGTTCAGCACGATAAACCGTAATCCCCAGACTGATCGTGACATATTCAGCTACTGAAGATTTCAGGTGTGGAATCATCAAGCGGTCAATCGCCTTAACAATATTGGTCGCAACGGCATAGGCGCCATTGGCATCCGTTTCCGGCAATAGCACCACAAATTCTTCGCCACCATAACGCGCGACAAAATCCATATGCCGGATCGCATTTTTAATGGTGACCGCAATCGTGGAAATAACATCATCACCCTTCTGATGTCCATAGAAGTCATTGTAGTTTTTAAAAAAATCGACATCGATAAACAGCACTGCCAGCGAACTGCTTTCATGTTTGGCTTGAGAGAAATATACCTCCAGCATTTCATCAAAAGTACGCCGATTCGAGATCTTGGTCAGTTCATCCTGCTGGCTCAGGTGCAGCAGCTCAGTGTTATGAATACGATGAATCTGCTCACTGATCTTTGCCCGCGCAGAATAGAGAAAGATCATACGCTCACGGGCAAAAATCATCTGGCTAATCACAAAGCCCAGTAAACAGCTACCAAATAGAATCCGGCTTAATACCACCGGATGAAAGTCTGAATCAATAAAAGCCAGACTGAGCAGCGTGGTCAACGCGGCCAGTATTCCCGTCATCATCAGCTGGACCGGCTTAACCCCAGTCAGGATATAACCCAGTACATAAATAATCGTCACAATTGCCATTGACTGCGGTTTCATGGCAACGGTCTGAATGGACATGGTCAAACAGGAAATAGAAACCAAAGCCCAAAAGATCAGCACCAAGGAGGCGGTATGAAAATAGGGTTTGAGCTTCGGCAAACTGGAAAATAAATAGAAGATAAATAAAGTGATTCCACCATTAATCAGTCCCAGTAAACAGAAAGCAAAATCACGTACAAAATAACGCTTGTCAATGATCCAGTAATCTGTCGGAATGATGATCAGCATTCCGACAAAATAGACCAGAATCCCGGCCCAGACATATTGCTCCACATGCTTACGTGCACGTTCCAGATTTTTAGTCCAAAATTCATCTTCCAACGGCTTTGGAAAAACCCGTCGTAATTTTTGACTCTGCCCGGTAATCAGCTCTTCAATTTTCTCTTTCTGATCCTGCAGCTTTGCTAAATTGTATTTGTATTCCATAGCTTAGCGCATGCATATAATTATTTTAATAGTTTTAAAATAACATACTTTTTAGAGTGAATTCATCTTTATCGCATCTTTTGTCTATATTTGACATTACCATTTTGCGCCCAGATGCATTATCATTCCAATTATTTCTCTGATTGAATTCGCCTTGAATACGATTACGATTCTCCAGCCAGATGACTGGCACGCTCATTTACGTGACGGCCTCGCGCTCAAGCGTACGGTTCCTGACTTAGCTCAACAGTTTTCTCGCGCTATCTGTATGCCAAACCTGGTTCCACCGGTCAAAACCGTGGAAGAAGCCAATAGCTATCGCGAACGCATCATGGCACATGTGCCTGAAGGCGTGCACTTCGATCCACGCATGGTGCTGTATTTTACTGATAATACCTCACCTGAAGAAGTGAAAAAAATCAAAGCCTCTGAGCATGTCAATGCCATCAAACTCTATCCGGCTGGCGCCACCACCAACTCTGATAGCGGTGTCAGCGATATTCGCAAAGTCTATGCGGTGATCGAGCAACTGGAAGAACACCAGGTGCCATTATTGCTACATGGTGAAGTCACGCATCATCATGTTGATATTTTTGACCGTGAAAAACGCTTCCTGGATGAAGTCCTGGCGCCACTGCTCAGACAGTTTCCGCAGCTTAAACTGGTGCTTGAACACATTACCACCAGTGAAGCGGCAAACTTTGTTTTAGAGCAGGACCGTAATGTTGCAGCGACAATTACACCACAGCATTTACTGTTTAACCGTAATGACATGTTGGTTGGCGGTGTGAAGCCACATTTCTACTGTTTACCTATTTTAAAGCGTCAAACTCATCAGCAGACTTTGCTTGAAGTGGCGACCAGCGGTAATCCGAAATTCTTCCTCGGTACGGACAGTGCACCGCATTCAAAAAATGCTAAAGAAAATGCATGTGGCTGTGCAGGATGTTATAGTGCGCCTACTGCAATTGAACTTTATGCTCAGGCATTTGATCAGGTCGGTAAAATCGATCGTCTGGAAGGTTTCGCCAGCCATTTTGGTGCAGACTTCTATGGCCTGCCGCGTAATACCAATACCATTACCCTAGTAAAAGAAGATCAAGTGATTCCTGAGCGTCTAGACTATTTGGATGGTGAACAGATTATTCCGCTCTATGCGGGTAAAACCATTCAATGGAGAAAAGTGTGACAAATGAAACTCTCCCAGTCATTGGTCAACGTTTCCGTGGATTCTTGCCTGTTGTTGTCGATGTAGAAACAGCAGGTTTTAATGCACAAACTGACGCCTTACTGGAAATCGCTGCTATTCCTATTATTTTTAATGAGAAAGGCGAATTTGTGCCTGGTGAAGCTTACCATGCACATATCAACCCATTTGAAGGGGCAAATCTCGACAAACGCTCACTGGACTTCATTGGGATTGATCCATTCAACCCTATGCGTATGGCCATGGCTGAAGATGAAAAAACTGCCTTAAAACGGATTTTTAAATCGGTCAATGAAGTGCGTCGCCAGCAAAACTGTACCCATGCCGTTCTGGTCGGTCACAATGCCCATTTCGATTTAGGTTTTGTGCAGGCTGCGATTGCCCGTACCGGGACTAAAAATCAGAACCCATTTCATAGTTTTTCTGTGTTCGATACAGTGACGTTAAGTGCGGTCATGTTTGGTCAGACTGTACTGGCAAAATCCTGTATTCAAGCTGGAATTGAGTTTGATGGTAAAGAAGCGCACTCTGCTTTGTATGACACTCAGAAGACTGCTGAACTGTTTTGCTATATTTTAAACAAACTCGCGCCTCACCTGCTTGACACTCTGGTGGCGGATCAATAAGATA
>CANQWW010000070.1 GCA_947627655.1 uncultured Acinetobacter sp.
ACTAAAGTCGTACGACCCTTACGGATCAACTGATTTGTTGTTGCCATTTGGCAATTCTCCCGTTAATAAAAAGCCCAAAAAAATACTACTTTTTGAGGGCATGCAATTGTAAGTCAAGATGCAAAATTGGTCAACACACTGAAAGCACTTAAATGCACATCAGCTGTCGCTTACCATTCTTCAATCTGTTCAAATATCTACTATTTTTACTGAGACGAATCTGCATCTTTAGTAACATTTTTTGTTTTATTTTTCGCTGTGCTTTTGGCCGGGGCTTTGGGTTGCTTCTGCTCACTTGCAGTTTGCGCCTCTGCCTGCTGTTTATCTGCATTTTCGGAATCCGCTGTCGTCTCCTGCTCAATTTCTGCTTCTGCCAGTGTATCTTCTATATCTTCGGGGGCAGGTTCACTCAGTGCGGGTTGTTGCACCTGTTTATCTGCCACCGGCTCGACCAGCTGATCTGCCAGCGTATGTAGGCCTTCACTCACCTGCTGGTCTTTTGCTGCCTCAGCGATCGGCTGATCCGTCTTTTTCACCACTTTGACCTGGGTAATATTTTTATTGCCTTCAATTGGAATCTCTTGATCCAGAATCGGCTCAGCTCTTGCGCCTACATCAGATTGAACAGCGCCATTGAGCAGCTTAGGGGTGGCCTGTTGCAACAGTTCTTTAGATTTCTGATAGGCTTCCAGTATGGATGCAGAGCTATCACGATGCTGCAACAGATATTGACGGGCATTCGAGAATACATCCTGGGCTTTTTGGTTGGCATCTTCAACAAAACGGCGGCTATATACAGCACCTAAGCCTGCACCTGCCAATGGTGACAGTTTAGCTACATGCTCCAGCACAGAAACTTTAGGAACACGATTCAGCCACTCCCATTTCAACTGTCCATCTTCAGTATTGATAAACTTGCGTAACAGCTCTGTGTCATTCGTCGAGCCGAGCATTGCCTGTAACTGAGAAATATCATGGTTTTTCAGCGACGAAGTAATGGCCTTTAGCCCCATCAGCAAAGTCTGCTTTTCCGCAATCAGACTTAAATCGATCTGACGGAAAATATGCTGCACGATGTCCTGATCTTCTTCTTTGCTCAGGTCAAAGCCATAAGAACGCCCGACCTGATAAATGCTACGCAAGGCCAAAACCAGTGAAGCCGGAATATCGATCGCTGTTCCAATCACGCCAGTCGCTCCGGAGAATGCACCTTGTACCGCTGCAATCCACTTGTTCTGCTCACCAAGTGCATGGGAAATACGTTTGGAACGTTCTGTATCCTGAGTCAGTTGTTCCAGATCTTGTACTCCGGCCTCTTCCAGCACCCGATCGACTGAACTGATATCATTGGTAAAATGGTTAAGGCGATCAAAGAAATAGTCGGAAACACGTCCACTTAGCTTCGGCGAAACAAAGTGTGCGACATTATTAACGGCATTAAAATGTCGGCCAAATAATTGCCGGGAAACATTGGGTAAATGTTCACGCAACATCTGCTGGGGGTCATCGTATTTTTTTGCCTCAAAAGGACTCTTGCTGCGCGCAGCCCCTTCAATCACCCGATCTGTATCGAATGCCTGTGTAAGCTTGGAAACCGAATCAGGCGCAACATGGTTCAAAACCTCCAAACCTGTTGTACTGAACTTTTTCGCCACTCCAAAGGCGCTAGAGATGAAGCCATTTGATTGTTTATTATTGGTATTTGCCATTCCTAACCTCAGCATGCACGTGCTTGTATTTTGTATAAATACTAGGTGTAGTCAGCGTTTATCTCAACCATATTATGTTTCATTTAGTAATTCCTGTGTTGAGGAATTTCCGTCGGCATGTACAGCTTACTCGGCATAACATTTGCCATAAGATTTCAAAAACCTTTCTGTTATGATGTTCTTCATTGTAAACAAGGGTCAGCCTTATATTCGCCAATCGGTTGAAATGGTGAATATCTCCCCTGACCATAGACTGAACTATAAAGGATCTGTAGATGAAACGTGTTGTCATCACTGGTATGGGTATTAACTCATGCATCGGAAATACATTGGAAGATGTAACTCACTCTTTACAAAACGGGATTTCAGGCACACGTTTAAATCCAGTCTATGCAGAAATGAATTTCAAGAGTCATGTCAGTGCGCCTGCTGAACAGGATTTTGACAATATTGACCGTCGCCTGAAACGCTTTATGGGCGTGTGTGCAATGTATGCCTATAACTCAGCCATTGCAGCAGTTGAACATGCGGGTTTAAAACCAGAAGACCTAGCGGGTAACCCTCGTTATGGTATCGCTGGTGGTTCAGGTGGTAACTCTACTGCGTCTGTCGCAGAAATGATTAAATTACTCGAAGAAAAAGGCGCGCGTAAAATTGGCCCGTTCTTCGTACCACGCAACATGTCGAATACGATTACGGCAAACGTCGGTGTTGCCCTGAAACTGCAAGGTATTGCCCACTCAATTACCAGTGCCTGTGCAACTTCTGCTGATGCCATTGGTTATGCCTACAACATGATCCAGCTGGGTAAGCAAGACCTGATGCTGGCAGGTGGCGGTGAAGAAGATCACTGGTCTCAAAGCCTGCTGTTTGATGCAATGGGTGCACTGTGCTCCAAGTTCAACGACACACCAGAATCAGCATCTCGTCCATATTCTGCAGACCGTGATGGTTTCGTGATTGCTGGCGGTGGCGGTTTTGTGGTGCTTGAGTCACTTGAACATGCCCAGGCACGTGGTGCCAACATTCTGGCAGAAGTGGTGGCCTATGCTGCAAACTCTGACGGCGCCGACATGGTCGCGCCATCTGGTGAAGGTGCTACACGCTGTATCCTGCTGGCATTAGACGAAGCAAAACAGCATGGTGTTGAATCAGTTGATTATGTGAATACACATGGTACTTCTACTCCTGCTGGTGATGTCACTGAACTTCAAGCCATGGCACGTGCCTTTGGTGAAGATAAAGTTCCACCTTTAAGCTCGACCAAGTCGATGACAGGTCATAGCTTGGGCGCTGCAGGTGTTCAGGAAACGATTTATTCTATCCTGATGATGCAAAATGACTTTATTGCACCAAACATCAACGTCACTGAATTGGATGAAGGCGCAAAACCATTTGATATCGTGCTTGAAAAACGCGACACAAAATTGAATACTGTGATGAGTAACAGTTTCGGTTTTGGCGGCGTAAACGCCTGTCTCATCTTTAAAAAGTGGGAAGGCTAAGCTGCCCCTTATAGGGTGACTTGATGGATGCTCCTTCTGATGCTTTCCTTTGGGTAAAAGCATTACATATTATTGCCGTGGTCTGCTGGTTCGCTGCTTTGTTCTATCTGCCACGGCTATATGTTTACCATGCCATGAGTGAAGATACGGTCAGTCATACGCATTTTCAGATCATGGAGCGTAAACTGTATCGCGGTATTATGTGGCCAGCCATGGTTGCTACCCTGATTACGGCACACTTTTTAGTGGATTGGGGAGATGCAACGCGCCATTACCATGAAGCCTTGTGGTTCTACCTGAAAGTTGGCCTGGTTGGCCTGCTGGTGATTTATCACTTGGTTTGTGGTTATTATCGTAAGAAGCTGATGGAAGATGCACATTACAAATCACACAAGTTCTGGCGTTATTTTAATGAAATGCCAACACTGATTTTATTTGCTGTGGTGATTCTGGTGGTGGTGAAACCGACCTTCTAGTCTCAGTAGTGCAAATAAAAAATCCCCGATCAGTCGGGGATTTTTTTATGGCTTAAATTCTAGATTTGAACACAACTATCCTGTTTTAGCTTTAATTCAGGTAATTTATGTTTTGGAAATGGTAGTTCTATACATAACTTTCCTTCTTTTTTAAAATAACGGCGCCCGTCAGAGGTTTGATTCAATACATCTAAGTCTAGTACCCTGTTACTTAGCGCATTAAAGGCTAGAATCTTATTATTCAGAATATGATTCATGAGCAAATATTTTTCAAAATTTGACGTACTGACCTGAGACAAGATATGCCCTAGCGTATTTTTCAAACGCCATTTAGGAAGTGAGGGATGCTCAATTGCTGAGAAGCGTTGTTCCAGCTCAGTATAAGGTGCCTCCGAAAGTCTCCAATAAACCTCATATTGCGTGGCGATTGCATTAAAAGTCTTGTTCGGTAAATATAACCATTCCAATCGCACAGCGTTGACTTCAGGTGAATACGGTAAATATTGAGTCAGTAAATAACTACCCATCAATTCATTTTGAAGACTGGTTTTTAAACCCAGTTGATCTAAATCCAGACTTTTGAGCAATATTGGATGATTTTCATTTTTTTGTTCTAAGCGAATTAAATCGATCATCTGACTGAGCCAATTTTGCAGCAGCATTTTCTCAATCAGAGATATACAGTTATGCGTAAATTCTAAAACCTGATGAAACTGCTGCGCATAAGGCTGTACGAGGTTACTCGTTGAATCCAGCTGGATCTGAACCAGTTTAAGTAATTGTAAATTTCGAATGTAACTGTAATCAGGTCCGCTTGCCTGCGACGGAATCACCAATGACATATAATCTTTGCGTCCCAATAAATCTGAGAATCGCTGTAAAGGAATACGTTCGCGCTCTAGTAAAGCTTGTAGAGATTTCTTTTGCTCTACCACCAATATAGAAAACTGCTTTGGCGAGTTATTCAAACTCAGTTGTAGATTTTTTATGAGTTCAATTTCGTCTTCAGAAAAACCTTCTCGTGTCAGCTTTTTGCTTAGTCCTGAATCAAGTTTATAATACTCATCAGCATTCTGATCTCTGATATAATTTGCCCACTCTCGATGGTAACGATAACGCCCCAGCGCATGAGGATTAATCTCATCTTTGGCATCAATCCCTAATAAATAGAAATATGGATGTTGTTGAGTCTTCGCTCTATAGATTAAATCTGGCTGCATAAACTTTTTTGCAGTATCAGATAAAGGCTCATCTGTACGCATCCATTTTGCAGTGAGTAGCAAAAGAATAATAATCCCCACAACAATTCCAGCCACCCCCCAAATTCGCCATCTTGTTTGCCCTATCATATAGGTCCTTATTTTTAATTATAAATTTTCCCTCAATTCTAATAACCAAGAATAAAATTCACAAACTATTCTGCTCACAATAAAAAAATCCCCGAATAATCGGGGACTTTTTAGATGAGTGTTATTCCTTAACCAGTAATTGTTCACGTTTACGTATACGTGGCTTATATAAGGTATGGTAAGTAACAAACAAAATAATCACCCATAATGGACTGATCATTAAAGCTTTTAGCGTATCCGGCTCCAGACTTAAAATGACTAAAGCAAAGAACAGGAATGCCAGCACGATATAAGACATCCATACCCCGCCCGGCATCTTGAAACTGGAGGCAGCATGTTTTTCTGGCTGCTGTTTACGGTAACGAATATAACACACCATGATGATACCCCAGATACTGATAAACAGAATCACACATAGCGAACTCGCCAGGGTAAAGGCTTCCATGGTATTCGGAACAAAATACTGAAAAGCGGCACCAGCCATAATAAAGGCACAGGAAAAAATCAGTCCTTTGGCAGGTACTGCCCGACTGGATAAACGCGCTAGCACTTGCGGAGCCTGACCATCTCGCGCCAGACCAAATAGCATCCGACTAGTCGAAAAAACTCCACTATTCATCGATGACATGACCGAGGAAAGCACCACTAGGTTCATAATAATGGCTGAAACAGGAATCCCCGCATGCAGGAACAAGGTGACAAATGGACTCTGATCCGCAGGAATATCCACCCACGGCGTTACCGACATAATGACCAGCAAGGACAAGACATAAAACAGGATAATTCGGGTAGGAATCGCATTGACTGCTTTTGGCAGGTTCTTTTCCGGGTCCTTGGTTTCTGCTGCCATGGTACCTAACAGTTCAACCCCAACAAAAGCAAACATGGCAATCTGAAAACCGGCCAGAAAGCCCATGGTACCTTTCGGGAACATTCCTTCATGCGCCCAGACATTCTGAATACTGGCAACCGAACCATCCGGGGTCTGGAAGTTATTAAAGATCATATAGCCACCGATCGCAATCAGGCCAAGAATGGCCAGAATTTTAATCAATGCAAACCAGAATTCGATTTCACCAAACAGCTTGACCGTTAACAGGTTAATCCCCAGCACCAACAGCACACAGCCAGCACTAATCAGCGCTTGCCCTATGGGGGTAAAGGCCATGTCCGGAGGCAGCCAGAAATTCAGATAATTGATAATTGCTGCCAAGTCAGCAATACCCACAAGAATCCAGCCCAACCAATACGACCAACCAATATAATAACCCGCACCCGGACCAATCAGGTCATGTGCCATATCAATAAATGACTTGTAGTGCAGATTCGATAGCAGAATTTCTCCCAATGCACGCATCAGGAAGAAAAACATCGCACCAATAATCATGTAAATAAATAAAATCGAAGGGCCTGCCAGGGCAATGGTTTTACCCGACCCCATAAACAGACCCGTACCAATCGCACCACCAATGGCAATTAACTGCAGATGCCGATTAGAAAGTTTACGCTGCAATTCATGCGGGGACGCTTGCGTAGCGTCAGGACGGGGAGTTGTTGTCATATCTGAACATCCTTTTAAACCTCTACAGGACTTACAAAAAGCTCGTCAAATTCGACCCTGAACTGAAGAGCTAATGCTGCTCACCCCTCAACAGGTGAGCTTGAGCTGGCTAATGTACTTTAGTTATTTACCAACCGATATAAAACTATAGTTCTATCTAGCTTTGTGCTGCAATCACTGCAATTTCAATTAACCAGTCTGGATTGACCAGATCGGCCTGAATGGTGGCACGAGCTGGCGTGCCACAGCCTTGCAACCAAGCGACCCAAAGCTCATTCACAATTGGAAAATCTTGCAGGTTTTTTACGAATAGCTGTGCCGAGAGCAGACGACGTTTATCCGTACCTGCCAAAGCAAGCAGCTGATCAATCTTGGCCAGCACTTCTTTGGTTTGCCCTGCTATATCCAGCGTGGTGCTGTCTGGAACTTGTCCGGACAGATACACGGTTTGCTGATGAATCGTGACTGCACTCATCACCGGATTACTATTTAAACGCTGAATATCGACCTGTTCCGTCATGCGTGGTTCCTCTGTTGTCATTTTAATGTTTTAGACTTTACTGTGATCCATCTGGATGGGGACACGTGCGGTAATCCCGCACATCAGTTCATAGCCGACTGTACCGGAACCTGCTGCGACTTCATCGATGGGCAGCACGGCACCGTGCATGGATTGCCCCCACAGCACCACTTCGCTCCCCACCTGTGCTTCTGGGATAGGACCAAGATCAACCGCCAGCATATCCATACTGACCCGACCGAGCGTCTGGGTTCGAATACCGTCCACCAGTACGGGTGTTCCTGTTTGTGTGATTCGCTGATAGCCATCCGCATAGCCACAGGCTACGATTCCAATCTGCATATTCTGCTCAACCACAAAGGTAGAGCCATAACCAATACTGCTGCCCGCTCTGACCTGCTGCACCGCAATCAGTTCGCTACGCAGACTCATGCTTGGTTTCAAGTTCCAGTGCTGAATATCATGCACCGGATAATCCGGTGAGCTGCCGTAGAGCATGATGCCACTACGCACAAAGTCAGATTGAATACACTGATGATGACGCAAAATGGCGGCACTATTGCTGAGTGAGATTTTGCCAGGTAAATTCTGGATGGTTTCGGTAAAAACCAGTTGTTGATGCTCAATCCCGTCCAGCCCTAAGCGCATGCCGTCGGCATCTGAAAAATGCGTCATATGGGTAATGGAACGGACTTGCTGAATGTTCTTTAATTCTTGAAAAGCTACAGCATACTGTTCAGGCAAAAAACCAAGCCGGTTCATCCCACTATTCATTTTTAAAAAGACATCAAACTGTGCACTAGGCTGTAATTCAACAAAGGTTTTTAACTATTCAAGTTGATGCTGGGCATGAATCGCAAAACTCATCCCGTACTTGGCACAGTCAAATAAATCTTCAAGGCCAAAAATACCTTCCAGCAACAGCAATGGCTTATCACAACCCAAGGCACGCAAGCGTTTGCCTTCTGCAAGATCCAAAAAGGCGAAACCATCGGCATTTTTCAGTGCAGAATAAACCCGTTCAATGCCGTGCCCATAGGCATTGGCTTTCACCACAGCAAAGATCTGACTTTCAGGCGTACAGGCGCGGGCGATCTGTAGGTTATGCTGCAAGGCCTGTGAATGGATATAGACCTGAATGGGACGTGGCATATAATTCTTCCTTGAATCCGAAATCCTGAGAGTATTTAGGCAACATGCTGATAACGATTCAGCGACAGGCCTTCCGTACTGATGTCTGGTGCTTGGCCCAGCACTAAATCACTGATCAGCTTTCCTGAGCCACAGGCCATGGTCCAGCCCAATGTGCCGTGACCGGTATTCAAGAACAAGTTGTTGAAGCGGGTTTCACCAATAATCGGCGTACTGTCCGGTGTCATCGGGCGTAGCCCGGTCCAGAAACTAGCCTGGCTCATATCACCGCCCGGGAACAGATCACGGGTGACCATTTCCAGTGTTGCACGACGATCTTCATTCAGTCCCAAATTAAATCCGGTCAGCTCAGCCATACCACCGACACGGATACGCTGATCAAAACGGGTTAAGGCAATCTTGTAAGTTTCATCCAGCACCGTCGATTGTGGTGCATGGCTCTGATCGATAATTGGAATCGTCAATGAATAGCCTTTGACTGGATAGACCGGCAGGTCCAAATGCAGCGGCTTCAGGAAATCACGCGAATAGCTACCAAAGGCCAGCACATATTTATCTGCCGTCAGTACCTGGCCATTGACCAGCACACCTTTAATCTGGTCGCCTTCAAATAATAGTTTTTCAACCTGCTGGTTAAACTTGAATTGCACACCCATGCCTTTGGCATAATTGGCCAGTGCATTGGTAAACAGGTAACAGTCGCCGGTTTCATCATTCGGTAAATGCAAACCACCCACCAGTTTATCTTTGGCTTCGGCCAGTGCCGGTTCAACTTTGGCTAACTGCTCCCGATCCAGCAATTCAAAATCCACACCAGTGTCTTGCAGCACTTGGATATCACGCTGTATTGCGTCGAGCTGCGCCTCTTTACGGAAAATTTGTAAGGTTCCTTTAGAACGGTTTTCATAAGAAATACCGATGTCGCGGCGTAAATGACGTAAGCAGTCACGGCTATATTCAGCCACGCGTACCATGCGTTCTTTATTGACCGCATAATACTGGGCATTACAGTTTTTCAGCATTTGTGCCATCCACTGCAGCTGCCACAAGCTACCATCGACATTAATGGCCAATGGCGCATGATGCTGGAACATCCATTTGACTGCTTTAAACGGAATACCGGGCGCGGCCCATGGAGTGGAATACCCGGGAGAAATCTGGCCGGCATTGCCAAAACTGGTTTCTTCGGCTGGACCCGCCTGACGATCAAGGACAGTCACCTCTGCTCCCTGCTGCGCAAGATAGTAGGCACTTGTCACCCCAATTACTCCACCACCCAATACAATTACGCGCATGACATTACCCTCAATGACATTTATAGTTTATTTCACTAGTATATTTTCGAATTAATAGTGAATTTCACTGTTTTGAGTGCGTCAGCTAAGTGAATTTACTAGTTTTGTCGCGTAATTTTAAAAATTTAAGGGAATAATGAATGCGCAAATTGGATCGTACTGATCGGCTAATTTTAGATATCCTGCAGCAGGATGGACGGATTGCCATCAGTGAGCTGGCTGCCCGGGTCAACCTCTCTACCACCCCATGTTCGGAACGGGTCAAGCGACTGGAACGCGATGGCATCATCATGGGTTATCACGCCCGGCTGAATCCAGAAAAGCTGGAAAAAAAACCTGCTGGTTTTTCTGGAAATTAAACTTTCCGCCAAATCTGGCGATGTATTTGAACAGGTCGCGCGTGACCTCAGTGAGATTCCTGAAGTCCTCGAATGTCATTTGATCTCGGGAGATTTTGACTATCTGGTCAAAGCACGTTTAAAGGAAATGAGTGCGTATCGACGTCTGCTGGGGGACTTATTGAAAAAACTGCCCTCTTCTGCTTCTTCACATAGCTATGTGGTGATGGAAGAAGTCAAAGAAACGTTATATCTGGATGTTGGAATTTAATTATTCCGACTCTCTTATAAAAACAGCAAAGCCCCTAAAAGGGACTTTGCTGTGAGCCGTTCATTGGAAAAATTCCGAAAATATTAATTTGGAATGCGTAGAACTTGGCCTGGGAAAATATCATCCGCGTTTTTCAGTAAAGGACGGTTCGCTTCAAAAATTTTATTGTACTGGTTTGCATCAGCATAAAATTCTTTGGAAATCTTAGAAAGGGTATCCCCGGATTTCACGGTATAGAACTTGCTTTCCGGTTCCGGACTGGCCACCGTCATCTGGTCATCGACCTGGGCGACGTGATCAATATTCCCCACTGCCAGGATGATCTTTTCACGGTCTGCCTGACTTTGCACTTGTCCTCTAACCGTGGCCAGATCGGTGGTTGCGTTATAGCTCACCGAAAGACCTGAAACCGGCAGACCAAGTGCTTTCACATGTCCGAGTAATTTATTGGCCATCTCTTGTGCAGAAGGTTCTGCAGGTGCGGCTTGCTTCTCGGTGCTCGAAGCTGCTGGTGCCTGCTGTTGAGGTTCCGCAGCTGCCGTATTTTTTTTACCAATACCTTTAACAAAATCAAAAAGACCCATAGTGAACTCCATTCTTGTTATTTACAGATCATCCTTATTTGTATAGATAAAGCAGGAGATACAAAGTGAGTCATTGGTAATCAAAAGTAAGTGATTGTAAAACCAGGCTGAAACTTTGAAGCAGGCACAAAAAAACCACCTTGCGGTGGTTTTTATGCTTAGCAAAGCTAAGAATCAACAATTAACCTAGTTTTTTAGAAACATAGTCGATTGCAGATTGAACAGTTGTGATTTCGTTAGAATCTTCATCAGGAATTGTGATGTCGAAGTCATTTTCGAAAGACATTACCAGCTCAACTAGATCTAGAGAGTCAGCACCTAAGTCATCCATGAAAGATGCTTCGTTTTTAATCTCTTCGATTTTGATACCAAGTTGTTCTGCAACCGCTTGCTTAACGCGTTGTTCGATATCGCTCACAGGAATTCTCCTCATTGCTTGTGGCGTTTTTAATGCCGTTAGTTTAATTGAATCTAAATAATTTGGAAAGTTTATACTTGAGCCACTTAGCTCATGTATAAACCACCATTCACATGAATTACAGTACCGGTAATGTAACTGGCCTTGTCAGAAGCCAAGAAACTTACAGCGTTGGCGATATCTTGCGGATCACCTAGGCGGTTTAATGCCACCTGATCACTCATTTTTTTACGAATTTCTTCGCTTAACTGTTCGGTCATTTCTGTTGCAATAAAGCCAGGTGCCACAGAGTTCACGGTAATCTGACGACTTCCCATTTCTTTGGCTAGACTACGGCTAAATGCTTCAATACCGGCTTTTGCTGCCGAGTAGTTGGCCTGACCCGGGTTTGCAAAATGTGCCACCACAGAACTGATATTAATGATGCGGCCAAAACGCGCCTTGGTCATACCCTTTAACACGCGTTTAGACAAACGGTAAACCGCTTTTAGATGAATGTTCAGGATATCATCCCAGTCATCTTCTGACATACGCAGCAACAGGTTATCTTTGGTAATACCCGCATTGTTGACCAACGCCAGTACCGGACCGTAGTTCTGTTCGATCTCAGTGATCAGCGCATCAATGGCAGCCCCATCACGCACATCCAGTACTTTACCGGCACCGTTTTCAGCAAAGCTCGCAGCAAGTTTTTCTGCGCCAGCTTCAGACGTCGCTGTACCCACGACAAAATAACCGTCTTGAATGAGTTGTTGTGCAATTGCAGCACCAATGCCACGACTTGCACCTGTCACCAAGGCAACTTTACGTTCCTGTGTCATGCAATTTTCCCTTCTGCCACCAATACGGTGTTAAGTGCATCTTCCAGACGAGATGGAGTATCCAGTGGAAGTGCTTTTTCGATATTTGGCAAACGTTTTGCCATGTTGGCCAGTACATTACCCGGACCGCATTCCACGATATAAGCAACGCCTTCATCTTGAAGGAATTGCAAGGTTTTAGTCCACTGTACAGATTCATAGAGTTGTGCGGTCAAAGCCTGACGCAGCACATTTACATCTGACGCAATTTCTGCGCCCACATTTTGTATTACAGGAATACGGGGTAGCTCAATGGCGGTTTGTTCCAAAGCCTGAGCAAACTGCTCAGCGGCAGGCTTCATCAATGAACAGTGTGAAGGCACTGAAACTGGCAGGGCGATGGCTTTAGCACCATTTTCTTTCGCCAGCGCTATCACCGCGTCTACGCGCTCTTTATTCCCGGCAACGACTACCTGACCTTGCGCATTATAATTGGCTGCTTCTACAGAACCTTCACCGGCTGCCGTCGCTTGAGCGCACAGCTCAACCACTTTGGCATCATCCAGCCCCAGAATCGCGGCCATCGCACCGACACCCTGAGGAACTGCATCTTGCATTAATTTGCCACGCAGGTTGACCAGCTTTACCGCATCAGCAAGACTTAAAGCCTCTGCTGCAACCAGTGCACTGTATTCACCGAGTGAATGACCCGCCAGATATTTTGGTGCCACACCGCCTAACTCTAACCATACACGCCATAAAGCAATGGATGCAGTTAGAAGTACCGGTTGGGTAAATTCGGTCTGGTTCAGGCCTTCACCACTTTGTGCAATCTGCCAAAGATCAAAGCCGACTGCTTCAGATGCCTCGGCAAAGGTGTCACGCACACTACTAAACTGCTCAGCCAGTTCAGCGAGCATGCCCGCCTTCTGCGATCCCTGTCCCGGGAATACAAATGCTGTTTTGGTTGCCTGAGCTGCTTGCTCGAGTTGTTTAGCAGACATAATAAAATCCTTTCATTCACGAGAAATTAATTTTCATCGTACTGATCAAAATTAACAGGTAATACCACCTAACTCATTGTGGAGCGCAATTTAACACGTAATTCTGACCACGGTAATTGCCAAATACAACAAAAAAGCGCTCACTTTCATTATCACGACTAAAATTTCAGACGAAAAAAAAGGGAGCTAAAAGCCCCCATTTTTTCTATCAAGCTTGACGCTTAATACATCATCAATTATTCAGCAGATGCTTTAGCGAATAATTGACGACCACGGTAGATACCAT
>CANQWW010000071.1 GCA_947627655.1 uncultured Acinetobacter sp.
TCGCCATGACCTTCGTTGTCACTGAAAATTGTATTAAATGTAAATATCAAGACTGTGTTGAAGTTTGCCCTGTAGATTGTTTCTATGAAGGTCCAAACTTCCTGGTAATTAATCCGGACGAATGTATCGACTGCGCGTTGTGTGAACCGGAATGTCCTGCAAATGCAATTTTCTCTGAAGATGAGTTACCTGAGGGGCAGGAAGTATTCATCGAATTGAATACTGAACTGTCACAAAAATGGCCGAACATCACTCAGATTGGTGAGCAGCCTGCAGACCGCGAAGAGTGGAATGGCAAGGCAGACAAATTACAATATCTTGAAAAGTAATTTTTGATATTTCTAAAAAGACCAGCAAAGACTGGTCTTTTTTTATACCTCCAGCACACATTTCATTGCAATTTATCCTAATTCTCTTCGCAAAATTGAACTAAAATAGCGCTATTTTTAAAAATACCTGATTTCTAATAATGAAGCATTTTTTGAAGGGATTATTGAGTCTGCTCATGATCCCTGCTGTCATGGTGGCTTGTACCACTGCGACAAAAAAACCGATGACGACAACTGATGGAAAACGTATCTATATTCCACAGGAACGTGTTGAGTATAAGCATCAGGTACCCCCTAAAAGCATTCCATTTGCCTACACCAACTGGGCGGCCGTATCAGACAACCTGTCACGTGTACGCGAGTATGAGGTCTTTCTGGAACGTAATGGGGTCGGTAATATTATCCCTAACTTTGAATTAATGCGTACTGCACGTGATTGGTCACGTTGTGGTGGACCACAATATATGGTGCCCAGCCGTGAATTGTGGAACAACCAGCTGCCCACCTTACGTATTTTTAAATATCTGGTGGCGGCCAATATCCTGACTGATTTTGAAGTGACCTCAGTCTATCGTAACCTGCCCTTAAACAAATGTGCCGGTGGCGCCAATTCATCTCGACACTTATATAACTCAGCCATCGACTTCCGTATTGGACCTGAATTCCCGCAGCCTGAAGATTACGCTTTTATTGAAAATACCAAGTTCAAATTGTGTCAATTCTGGATGCAGCATGGGCAGAGCCTGAATATGGGACTAGGCCTGTATGCTTCTGGTCAGATCCATATCGATACTCAAGGTTATCGCACATGGGGGCCTGATCTAAGCCGCAGATCTTCAATGTGTAATTACTAAGTCATGACAAAGGCAATACAACTCCCGATTCAGGTGAGGTATTGCCTATTTTTAAAGCAACTATAGAACAATAAATTGCGCTCTACCGCGAAAGGTTTAAAATGCCTGCATCGCAATAAAGGTGCTTGAATTATGCAACAAATGTGGACTGATCTCGACAATTATATAGAGTCACATTTAATTCCTGATGATCCCATTCTGACCCAAACACTAGAAAACACTGCTGCCCACGGTTTACCTGATCATTTGGCCGTTGCACCGAATCAGGGCATGCTGTTACAGATGCTGATTCAGATGAACCACTGCAAACGTGTGCTTGAACTGGGAACTTTTGCTGCCTATAGCACCATGTGGCTCGCGCGTGCCCTACCTGAGGATGGCTATATCCTGACCATTGAAGGCCGCGAGGCGCATGCGGCAATGGGGCGGGAAAATATTGAACGTGCCCAGTTAAAACCGACTGTTGAACTCCAATGTGGCCGTGCAGCAGATATTTTACGTGGCTTGCCTGAAGACACCGAAGCTTTTGACTTTATCTTTATTGATGCCGATAAACAGAGCTATCCAGAATATTTGGAGCTTTGTCTGGCGCTGTCTCATCCCGGTACAATTCTCTTTTTAGATAATGTCATTCGTGCGGGCGACATTATTGATCTGGACAATAAGAAACCAAGTATTGAGGGTATTCGTAGCATGTTTGAACTGATGCAGAATCATCCACGCTTGCTGTCGAGCACCGCTTTACAAACCGTAGGAAGTAAAGGACATGACGGTTTTGCCTTGGCAATTGTCAAATAAACCCCAATGAGTAAAAAACACCCAACAAAGTATTAATAATATATAACAATAACTTGCATGATCTAACCACAGAGTTATCCACAATATATGAGGATAACTCTGGTTATTTTTAAACCAAAATGGTCAACATTATCCACATTCGCTTTAGACCTTGGTGGAATATACAATTCTGATCTTTGAACCCAATTTATTTCACCACTAACAGCGGTACTTTTGAATTACGGAAAATCGTGGTGGCGATACTCCCCAAGAAGAACTGATGAATCTTACTGTGACTGAAAGCACCCAATACGATTAACTGAATCCCATGTTCCTGCTGATACGCGAGAATATTTTCCGATACATCCCCATAACGATATTCTGGAATTACATCCAGCCCTGCTTCTTTAAGATAATTCAGCGGTTCATTCAGAATTTCAGCATGATCGCCCACGTACAGTAAATGACATTGCAGCAAACGTAATAAATCACTTTCCGCAATCCGTTTCATCATTTTGATACAGGTCGGTGAATATTCATAGGCAAAGATAAAGCGGGTTGGCGGTTTAAAGTTTTCGCCCACGGTCATCACGGTACAGTTGGCACCGCGGATAAAGTTCTCTACATTGGTGCCAATCGGCTTGTTTTTCTCGGCTGAACGTTCACCCAAACGTCCAATCACCACAATATCATCCGGTCTTAAGAGCTGAAAACTCTGCTCCAGAAAATCGCCTTTTTCCTGAATATGAATGGTCTCCAGGCCATGTTTTTGTTTGATCTGCTCTGAAATATGTCGTAGCAGGTTATTACTATAATCTAGCGCCAGTTCACTTTGCTTCTGTTCCAGTTCTGCCAGTTCTTTGAGTAACATGGCATTGCTCTCAAAGCCAATCACACCACTTATTTCCCCTAAATGATAGCTCGCAGGGTAATAATCCAGCACCTGTAATAAGACCAGTTCTCGGTGCGTCTGCTTGGCAATCCAGGCGGCAGCTTCTGCGAGTGCATGAATGCATGGAGAAGAATCAATGCAGGCGATGACACGTTTCATGTTCAGCCTCTCTTTATAATAAAAATTCTTAGATATTTTTAACTTAGCATAGCCTTTCACAAATGTGCAGCAAATTCTGTAGTGCTAAATTTGAATTATGTTAATTTTTATGTGATGTCATCCTGAGATCATATTTTTAATTCATGCTTAAGCCAGCTTGATCAGAAATAATGCCAAGCGCAGTTATTCACGATAACGAATGAATTTAGCCGGATTTCCCGCCACAATCATCCGCTGGCCTACATCCTTGGTGACCATGCTATGCATGCCGACCACCGCCTGATCAGCGATTTTCACCCCATCCTTTACACCGACATGCGCTCCGAGCCAGACATCACGACCTATTTCAATGCCTTGTGAACGTACCGCTTGCTGGTAAATCGGTTGTTCCAGCGCCATACCATGATCAAAAGCATACAAATGACAATATGCCGCGATGCGTACCTGATCATGCAATTTAATCCCAACACGCCCCCCATCGAGGATGCAGTGATGATTAATTGCGACTTCATTACCGATTTCTAAAGGACCATGCAGGGTACAATCTGCGGCAATAAAGGTATTATCTCCAATGACGATTTTACGGCCCGGTTCGGCAAAGATATGGGCCAATGGCGAAATAAAGCAGTTTTCCCCAATCTCGATCGTCTCCATCTCGCGCAGATAATCCTGATATTCGCGTTGCCATTGTTCGGCCCAGCCACGGTTTTTCGGCTTGAGTGACCAATACAGCCAAGGCATATAATTCAGGCGGTGCTTATGCTGTTGGCGATATTTTAATAGAGGATCTGGCTCAGTCATCTTGTGGCTCCTCTATGATTTTTAAAGCTTCACGTCCGCGGGTAATATCCTGCACTTTTAAGGCAAAAGCTTCGATCTGGTGCTTCTGCATGTTGGCCAGCACCTCCACCCCATTCGCTGTATAATTTTCCTGATAATCAATCTGCTGCTGATTCAATTCATACTGAAAAATAGCCCATTCACCAAAGTTACAGGCAAACTGGACGGGGGTTTTTTCAATCAATTCGATTTTTTCTGCCAAGACCAGGCATTGTCCGGCGCAGCCACCATAAGCACGGACCAGACCGCCAGTCCCCAGTTTAATCCCGCCATACCAGCGATTCACCAGTACCAGCACATTGGTCAGCTCATTGCCTTCAATGGTCGCTAAAATTGGACGGCCTGCAGTCCCAGAAGGCTCACCATCGTCATTGAAACGGACATGATGGCCAATTTTCCAGGCCCAACACTGATGGGTCGTGGTCGGGTCACGATAGGCTTCCAGAAAATCTTTGACTTCCTGTTCAGACTCTACCGGGGTAGCCAGTGCCTGAAAGCGGCTTTTTTTGATCTCTTCTTCAAATGTGACCAGGCTGGAAATGGTAAAAGGCATCAGATTCAAATAGTAACATCACACTGGCACAGTATAGCCTGTTTAGCCCCATAAACAAAAAAGCCTCTACGAGTAGAGGCTGATTTTCATCCCGGAACGATCTGCGTTTAACGTTCGCGTAAGGCTTCTTTGGCCTTGTTGAACGGCTTGACCAGATAATCCAGCACAGTTTTTTGACCGGTCCGAATATCCACAGTCGCCACCATCCCCGGGGTGATATTGAATTCCTGGCCGGATTTATTACTCAGCTTATCGTTATCAGTGCGGATATAAACCCGGTAATAGAACTGATCCTGTTTGACTTCATCACGCAGGGTATCCGGAGAAATGACCGTCACCTTCCCTTTTAAGCCGCCATAGATTGAATAATCATAGGCCGTGATTTTCACCAAAGCTTCCTGATCAGGATGAATAAAAGCAATATCACGTGGCGAGATGCGCGCTTCTACCAGCAGTTTCTCATCCAGCGGGACAATCGTCATCAGTTTACCATTTTGTGGAATAACCCCACCCAATGTCATGACATCGATTTCTTTGACTACACCACGCACAGGTGATTTAAAAATGGTGCGGTTTAAAGTATCAGATTTACCACGTACCACCTGTTGTTGAGTCGCAACATCGGTATTGGCTTTGGCCAGTTCTTCACGGGCCTGGACATAATACTGGTTACGTACATCATTCATCTGGTTTTGTAGATCATTGGCCTGGCGTTTCAGACGCAAAACTTCGACCTCACTGGCTGCACCTTTGGCCACCAGAGGTTCAGTCATGGTCAGCTCTTGTTGCACCAGAACCATGGCATGCTTAAGACCTGCCAGTGATTCTTCCAGATTGGCACGGCGTGATTGATACAAGGCTGTTTCTGCAGCCACCAGCATTGGAACTTTTAACACATCTGCTGGAAAAGACAACGGCGTACCCGTCACTTCGGCCCGTAAACGTGCAGCCGTGGCACGAGATGAGATCAAGAGCGATTCAGATTCGCCGACATTGGATTCAAAACGGGTCGGATCCAGTTGTGCTAGTACTTCACCTTGCTCAACAATTTCACCTTCTTTGACATTCAGCTTGGTCAGAATACCGCCTTCCAGAGACTGAATGATCTGTTCCTTAGACGATGGAATGACCTTACCGGTACCGGTGGAGACTTCTTCCAGTTTAAACAACCAGGCCCAAGCCAGCAAAATAAGCAGTCCGATGCCGATGATCCAGATTACCAGACTCGATTTAGGCAATGGTGGTTCCTGAAAACTCACCTTGGTTGAACGTTTTAATTCCTGTTGTTCACTCATGCGTTTGCCCCCGCTGTACGCTTCACGCCACCTTGAGACTGGCTCAGAATCTGATCACGTGGACCATCCATGACAATCTTGCCTTCATTAACCACAATAATCCGGTCGACCAGTTCCAGTACCGCACGACGATGCGTCGCAACCACCATGGTCCGTCCGTCCAGATAGGTTTTCAGGTTGTCGATCAACTGTTTCTCGCTGACATCATCGATCGCTGCAGTCGGTTCATCCAACAACAGGATACGTGGCTGACGAATCAGCAGACGAGAGAGTAATAACGCTTGACGCTGGCCACCAGAGAAGCCGACACCGCCCTCCAGAATGACATGATCCAGACCTTCTTTTTTCTCCTGAACAAATGCTAAGGCACCTGTCAATTGTAAGGCTTCCAGAATTTGCTGGTCAGTGGCCAACGGCGCGCCCAGAGTCAGGTTTTCACGAATCGAGCCATAGAATAATTGTGCATTCTGGTTCAGCAAGGCTGTATCTCGGCGCACATCAGCCGGATCAATCAAGTTCAAATCAACCCCGTCCAATTTCACTTTACCCTGTACAGGTACCTGCATACCGGATAGCAACTGCAACAGTGTGGATTTACCAGCACCATTCCGGCCTAAAACCGCAATTTTCTCGCCAGGTTTAATTTCCAATTGAGAAATTGCCAAGGTCGGTTTCGGATCATCCTCACCATATTTGAATATTGCACCACTCAGTTCATAATGCCCTTCAATCAATGGACGATGAATCAGGTGCGAGTACTCCGGTTGATCAACCGGCTTTTTCATGAGTTCATCCAGACCTTGTTTCGCCACTTTGGCCTGTTGTAAACGACCCAATACGCCGGTCAGTTGAGAAATTGGTGCCAGCATCCGCGAAGACAGAATCGAACATGCCACCAGCGCACCAGTGGTCATTTCACCTTCCATGACGGCGAAACATCCCACCAGAACGACAATCGCAAACGTCAGACCTTGAATCTTCTGAGTCCAGGCGGTCATCAGTCCAACAATCTTACGCTGTTGCATGTTGACATCTGCCGAAACCTCATTCATGTGGTTCCACTGGTTCTGGAAGCGGGATTCAGCACGTAATAGCTTGATATCCTCAATCCCTTGTACCGCCTCGACCAGTAAGGCATTACGGATGGCAGCTTCGCGCATACCCAATTGTGCCAATTTTGCCAGCTTTTTCTGTGCCAGAATCCCCGGCAGAATCATCAAAGGTACCACGCAGAGCATGACCCAGAACAGGTTGCCGCCAATTAACCAGAAAATCCCCAGGAACAGGAAGAAAAATGGCAGATCGGCAATGGCTGTGACTGTAGTCGAAGTGACCAGTTCGCGCACACCTTCCAGCTCACGAATCTGGGAAATAAAACTCCCCGTCGACTTGGAGCGTTCTTTGTTTTTAATCCGCAACGCGTGACCGAAAACCCGGTCCGAGATTCTTAAATCTGCACGTTTACCAATAATATCGGACAGGTAAATGCGGGAAACGCGTAAGGTAAATTCAAAGATCGCTGCAATCAGTACCCCACCGGCCAACACCCAGAGGGTGGGAATCGACTGGGAAGGAATCACCCGGTCATAAACGTTCATCGAAAATAGGATGGTCGCAAGCGCGAGGATATTGGCAATCAATGAAGCAAACATCACATCGATATAACGTTTCCAGTCATTCAACACAATCGACCAGAACCAGTTCTTCTCAAAGGGCTTGATGTATTCATCCACGCGTGCATCTGGAACAGAAGATTCAGGACGAAGAATATACAGATGCTTGGTGCCTGCTTTCAGACGCTCCAGATCAAAGACTTGTGATAAGCCTTGGTCACTACTCAGCTGTACACTGGCATTGCCCTGACTGTCTATCCGCTCTACTACGCCCACATCCCCATTTTCAAACTCAATGAGTACCGGGAGTTTCCAAGGGCTGAGCAGACTGCTATCGAACTTGTTTTTGCGTACATTCATTCCCACCTGACGTGAGACAATCTTGAGCAGATCATCCACATTCTGATGCTGATTCCAGTCAAGTTGTAACCGGATCCGTTCTTCAGATGGTTCGATACGATAATGCTTGGCAATATTCAGCACTGCCTGAAGCCAAGGCTGATAATTTATTGTATTACTCATGGCTGTACTTCAAACCCCTGAATAGAAATACGGTTAAGGTCATACAAATCTCGGGTGCGACCAGTGATCTGTATGTACTGCACAACGGCGGCATAAATGTCATAACGGGCTGTTTCAATTTCCTGTGCAGCACTGTGAATCGCCTGTTCAGCATTCAGCAAATCGACCACAGTTCGGGTGCCTAGCTTATATTGTTCCTGATATAACTCTTTGGTTCGTACCGTGGTTGCACGTCTTTGTGCCAAAATAGTCATCTGGCGCTGTTTGTTTTCAATCTGCTCCCGAAGTAGGCGAACCTGATCGACCACATCCAGATAGGCCGTATTGACTTGGGCACGCGCAGCTTCTTCCGCATAGCTGGCAGCACGCGTTTGTGAACGGGTTGCGCCCCCCTGATAGAAATTACTGGTGGCCTCGATCATGACTGAACTATACAAACCATCATCTTCATTATTATTCGGGTTACGGCCATTGATCGCCTGACTCAGACTCCCTTTAACATTAATCGTCGGATAGGCACTCAGCTTGGCTTGTTCCTTTTGTGATTTTGCCACTTCCACCCCTGCATGAGCCAACATGAGTGAAGGGATACGGGTAAAATCAGTTTCCTCATACAGTCCAGCCTGCTGGACCAGACTGTCCGGAATATCCCACTGCATAGCCGAAACATCAAAACCCAGCAAGGTACGTAATCTCTGCTGATATTGACGCAGTTGGGTCTGTTGTACAATCAGGTTGTTTTCTGCCGCTTCCAGATTGGATTGGGCCTGAATCGGATCGGCCTGACTACTAATTCCGGCTCTGGCCCTTAAATTGGCAATTTCCGCAATGCGCGAAATCCCTTGAATCTGCTGCTCGGCAATCTTGGTAATTTCCAGATAACGCTGGATATTGATAATTGCATCTGCCACTTCAAAAGCAATCTGATCCATACTGACCAGTACCTGAGCCTGTTCTTCTACCAGTCTAGCTTCTTCTATATTGACACTGGATTTTACTTTACCGAAGTCATATAGCATTTGAGTCGCATTTAGAGAAATCATCTGCCGGCCACGTTCTCCCTTGGTTAAGTCCGCAGTACCCAGACCACCAGAAATCTGTGGATAGTATTGTGATTTGGCGACATCAATATTCGCGGCTTGAGAGGACAGTGAAGAGATACTTTGCGAGATTTCCGGTCGGCGTTGCACCGCGGTGAGTACAGCTTCTTTTATATTCATAGGCCTGGAAACCGATGTACCGGCTACCGGGCCTACTCCTGTTGTTCCTGAATAACGACTGACCTGCGGTAATTCCTGCACCCGCGAGGTATCTAACTGAAAATTACTGAGCTCATTCAAACTTACCGTCTGGGGGGGACTTTCGGATGCAGGGCTAAGTAATTGACTCACCCCTTGCTTAAATCCCGCAAAATAACTTTTCTCTGAATCCGCCGCATACACTGATGAAATTTGCAAAGGCAAAATTAGTGCGATGAATACCCCTGTTTTACCCTGGAAACTTCCCCTAAATTTGGGGATTTTTTTTACTCGCAATCGCATGATTATTGGTATCGTACTTTGAACTAACAAGATATTAAAAACATTTTACAAACAAGTGATTTCAAAATGTTTTCAATGCAAAAAACCCACACCTCAGAACCTAGTCCAAGCTGTTGGCTTAGTACATAAATAAACTCTATTTATACAGTAAAGTCATCACCCAGATACACTTTTCTAACAGTTTCATTATTTAGGATTTCTTGTGCTGTTCCTTCGGCAATCACAGAACCTTCACTGACGATATAGGCATGCTCACAGATGGCCAAAGTTTCACGTACATTATGATCGGTAATGAGCACCCCGATCCCGCGCTCTTTCAAGGTGGTAATAATATCCTTAATATCACCTACAGAGATCGGATCGACCCCGGCAAAAGGCTCATCCAGCAACATGAATTTCGGATCGGCAGCCAGTGCACGGGCAATTTCAGCACGGCGACGTTCACCGCCAGATACACTCATACCCAAAGAATCTTTAATATGGGTAATTTTGAAATCTGCTAATAACTCGGTCAAACGCTGCTGACGTTGGGCTTTGCTCAGGTCCTTACGCGTTTCCAGAATCGACATGATATTTTCAGCAATGGTCAACTTACGGAAAATAGATGCTTCCTGAGGCAGGTAACCAATGCCTTTACGCGCACGCTCGTGCATAGCCAGATCAGATAAATCTAGATCATCCAGATAAATTTCACCTTTATCCATCCGGACCAGACCGACCACCATATAGAAACTGGTGGTTTTACCTGCACCGTTAGGACCAAGCAGGCCGACAATCTGACCACTTTGCATGCTAAACGATACATCCTTAACCACCCAACGCTTGGAATAGTTTTTGGCCAGGTGTCGGATACACAGGGTTTGTGCCTTTGATTCAGCCATTAGTCACGTGCTCCAGGGAAGGATGTTGAACTGGATGGTGGAATCACAATCTGTACACGACCTGACGATGAACCGGTTTTATTTGGCGTACCTACTGCTTCAATATCACCTTTGTTCATACTGTAACGTAAGGTATTACCGCGGATACTGGCACCGTCCTGTTCAAGCAATGCATTACCAGTGAGGGTAATAATACCCGTATCAGCATTATAAACAATTTTCTGAGCCTGCCCTTTGGCAAGACCTTTGTTGGTGTCGATCTTTTGCTGGAAACGTGCAGGGCTACCATTTGCAGTAATGGTACTGATCTCTTTTTTGCTATTTAAATTCGCAACAATAGAGTTAGCCTGCAACTTCATGGTGCCCTGTTCAATAATCACGTTACCGGTATAAGTTGTGACGCCACTACGCTCATTGAAGGTTGCCCGATCTGCCACCAGCGTGATGGGTTGCTGACGGTCAGAAGGAATTGCCAATGCTGCTACTGAACTCAGGCCCATGAAAACTGTAAGCGCAGCACGCTTCAGGAAAGTAATCGTCATCTGGTATTTAGGAGTTTGGTTCATACTTTCCTCGAATATTAAAAAATTCGTATTGACCGTCATTAAGATTTGCCTTCAGTCCCTGACTGATAAACTCCGCTTGCGGCGAAGTGACCTGTACAGTTTTATGGGTTTCTATTTCTCGTGTTTTAGGAAAGCCTGTCAATTCTTCGGTCTTGAACTGCATCTGGCCCTCTGACAACAGCCGGGTCGCGACCACGCCTTGCGACAGGACCACTCTGCTATTGTCCTCATAACCATTGGCAAGCTGTGCGCTAAACGTTGCATCCACTGCGCCATCTTTATAGGTGGACGCATTGAGGTTCTCAAGTTTTGAAGTTTTTTGCTGCATATCCTGCTCAAGCCGGTCGGCCTGAGCACGTACAGACAGTTGACCCTGTTCATTGGTCTGCGTCAGGTTAACGTTTTCTGCAGTAGAGCGCATGCTGCTTCCGGCATCTACCTGAAGCTTTTGCCCACTTCCACTGAAGTAATAGTAACCCCCACTTATGGCTGCAAGTAAAATCGCAGTGACATATAAAACTCTAGTATCCATAAGCAGTGTACTTAATCCAGAACATTTAATTGATTAATAAGGTGCACGAATATACTTTTCAAGTAATTCTTCGTAAACGCCTTTAGACATTAACAGCATGTCACAGATTTCACGTACTGCCCCACGCCCCCCCATGGCTTGAGTGACCAGATCGGCACGGCGGCGTACTTCTACATGACCATTAGGCACGGTCACTTTCATCCCGGCAATGGCAAAAGCAGACAAATCTGGCCAGTCATCGCCCATATATAAGCAATCTTCCGGATCAATATTAAACTGCGCACAAGCTTCTTTGAGCGCAACACCCTTGTCTTCACGGCCCTGATAGACCAGATCAACCCCAAGATCAGACATGCGTTTTTCAACAATATTACTTTTGCGACCGGTAATAATGATGACCTTTAGACCTGCCTGCTGTACCAGCTTCATGCCCAGACCGTCACGAATATCAAAGGATTTGATCTCGTCACCGCTATTGGTTAAGGTCACAAAGCCATCACTTAGAATGCCATCCACGTCAAGCACCAACGCTTTCATATGACGTGCTTGTTCTAATAAAACATAAGATGCCATTTTCTTAATTTACCCCAGCCTGAATCAGGTCATGCATACTAATTACACCAATCAATCTGTTGGTTTCATCCACCACGACAAATTGATTAATTTTACTTTCATTCATTCGTTCTAAAGCCACGACGGCGCGTTCTTCTTGAGAGATGGTTTGCGGATTCGCAATCATGACTTCGCGTACGGCAAGATTGACATCAAAGCCCTGCTGTTTATCAATCAAGCGACGTAAATCGCCATCGGTAAAGATCCCCAGTAATCTATCGTCCTCATCCACAATCGTGGTAAGGCCTAAACGCTTATCTGAAATTTCATACAGCACCTGGTTCATCGGCGTATCTGCTAAGACTTTAGGCAGTTCTTTGCCAGTATGCATCAGATGTTTCACATGCAACAATAAACGTTTCCCCAACGCACCTGCTGGATGGGAACGGGCAAAATCATCTGAACTGAAGCCGCGTGCGTCGAGCAGCGCAACAGCCAGTGCATCGCCCAAGGCCAAGGTCGCAGTCGTTGAGGATGTAGGGGCCAGACCTAATGGGCAAGCTTCTTTAATATTACCCAGTGTCAGTGCAACATCTGCATTTTGTGGCATAGGACCACGATCATCTCCACTGATGGTAATCAGAGGCACACCTAGATGTTTGATCAAAGGCATTAACATCATGATTTCATCACTTTTGCCCGAGTTGGAAATCGCAATCAGTACATCTCCTGCAACGAGCATGCCTAAATCTCCATGCCCAGCTTCACCTGGATGCATAAAGAAAGACGGAGTACCTGTAGAGGCAAAAGTGGCAGCCATTTTACGGCCGATATGCCCCGATTTCCCCATTCCGGTGATTACCAGACGCCCTTTGCACTGTAAAATGATTTCACAGGCACGGCTAAAGCGTTCGTCAATTTGTGTCGCCAATACTTGTAAGGCGTGTTCTTCAATACGCAGGGTTTCGAGTGCAGTTTTTTGAAAATCTGCTGGATTCGCTGTAATTTCTTGATTCAAAGTCTGTTTACCTATGTTCAGGTCAGAGATAACATCTCAGATTATGACAATAATTTTCGCAATTTTAGCATAAGCATGCAAATGGCATGTTTTAAAATGTGCTGCTTTCATCCAAACTTCTTCTTATTTGAATGCTGGGTCTAGAATGCTGAAGGAACTGGATTGATTCACAGGGCTGAGCTTTAAACTTGCGCTCAAACCCAGATAAATTTGAAGCAAAAAAAAACCTTAATCAGAAGATTAAGGTTTTTTAAATTTTGGAGCGGGAAAGGAGACTCGAACTCCCGACCCCAACCTTGGCAAGGTTATGCTCTACCAACTGAGCTATTCCCG
>CANQWW010000072.1 GCA_947627655.1 uncultured Acinetobacter sp.
AGAAGCTACTAGCATGAAAGATATGGGTAAGGTGATGAATTCTCTGCGTCCGCTCATAGCCGGGCGCGCCGATCCTTCTGAAGTTTCAGCTAAAATTAAAGCGAAACTGGCCTAAATTCCCCGCCTTAAATCTCCATTTGCGTTGAACTGACTAAATTCCTAGCCAGTTCTCAGCAGCAAGATTTCGTATTTCTCTATTAATACATCATAAATTACAATTTATATTTTTGCTTGCCAGCAATTGCATCATATTTGATGATTTCACCTGATCCACAATCTCCTGACGCGTCATTTTCTGCATCTGAAAATCCAGTACCTCACGGTTTTTATCAGTCGCCAGATAAAGCTGATCGACATAACGCCCAACAATATGACAAAACTCAAGCTGTTGAGCTGCGGTTAAACTCTGCTGTTGCGGATTTAAACTACGCAGAAATTCTCGTGATTGCTGATGATATTCATAACTAATTTTCTCAACCGCTTGTGCATAATCTTTCACACTTGCTGCATGAGCAGCCGACATTCCCCAAACCCAAAACAGACACAAAAATCTAGTTCTCATTTCTCTCTACTCATATGTTTTTTTATTCGCCATTCAACTTCGTCTAAGCGCTCACCCAAATAAAGTAACCATATAGCGTTTAAAATGACCTGCTTATAAAAGCTGATATAGCGCTATATCTTGTAGCGACGTTCCTGCTGCATCTGTTTCAAACGCTGGGAAATTGTGGTTGATAAAGACTGATTGCCTTTACTAACCCGCTGGGCATGCAACAAGGATTTAATTGCACTCTCCTCATAGCCTGACCAGTACTCTATTTCCGCACGATAACGTAGTACATTAATCGTTTTTGCGCTTGATGCAGGCTCGGCATTCGTCGCAGTTAACATTAAACGCCAGGCACTCAGATCACGTGGATTCGACTGTAAAAATCGCTGTACGATCATCTTGGCCTGATCGGGTTGCTGCATGCGAATCAGAACTTCTGCATATTTATAGTTAAGTGCCCTATTTTCCGGCATGATCGC
The DNA here is from genome assembly GCA_947627655.1 of uncultured Acinetobacter sp. GTDB lineage: Bacteria > Pseudomonadota > Gammaproteobacteria > Pseudomonadales > Moraxellaceae > Acinetobacter. The sequence goes on from CANQWW010000072.1 coordinate 1,030, forward strand.
TGCTGCGGAACGAATACTCCGTAACGCTTGATCCAGCTGATTTTTTCCAAGAAAAATATCCGTCTGAAACAGCACAAGTAAAGGATGAATCTGATTATGTTTTTTCGCCAGATTTAGCGCCTGTTGCGCACTATCATCATCTCCATGCTGTAGGTAATATGCAGAAAGCGCCAACTGTCCGGCAAAATTATTTTGCCCGGCCACCAGCTTTAATTGCTGTTCGGTACTTTGCCCTGACAATACCCGGCTATACCATTTAATAATATCAAAGCTTGGATCAACCAGTTTTGGCTTTACTTTCGGCATCTGGCTCGCACGTAGTCGCGCTTCACTCATCCGCTCCGTGGTCAATGGATGGGTCAACCAGAAATCAGGCAAGAAGCTTAAACGACTGGTTGAGCGATGCATCACCTCAAAAAAATCTGCCATGCTGTGCGGGTTATAACCTGAAGCATACATATATTGCATGCCGATACGATCCGCTTCTCGCTCCTGATTACGACTATAGGTCAGCTGTTTGTCCAGCAGTGCTGCCTGCGAACCCATCATCACGGCGGCACCGGCATCTCCGTCTGCTTGTGATGCGACCAGCGCACCTACCAGAATTCCGGCTAATGCCAGTAATCCCTGCCCTTTAAATGCTTCTTGGGATCGACTGTAATGACGTTGTGTAACGTGTGCAATTTCATGTGCCATTACCCCCGCCACTTCATCCATATTACGGGCCGAATTGATCAACCCCATATTTAGCGCAAATAAACCTCCCGGAACGGCAAAGGCATTAATTTGCGGATCATTGACGATCATCAAACCAATAGGTTGTTGCAGTTGAGTCTGGCTAAGAATATGAGCAAAGACGGAGAACAGCTGATCTTCCATCCATGGATTTTGAATGACCGGAAGCTGACGTTGTGCTTCACGATAGACTTTTTCACCGATAATTCTTTCTTGTTGTTGGTCAATTAGGCCCACACCTGCACCAATATCCGGCACAGAAAACTGGGCAGATGAGGTAGTAAAAGTACTGGATGCAGCATGCCCCATCACCATACAGGTGCTTAATCCGCAAAGCAAAAGCAAACGTTTCAATGAAAAAATTCTCTAAACCTGATCAGACCATCCATTTGAATATAACATTGAAAAAAGGACATACCCATAAGGAAATGTTATTTAATTTTATTGAAACTGCGGGTTCACTACATAGCGTGGCACACGCCCTGCCAAGGCATCGACCAGATTCTGATAGGCCAGTTCTGCCATACGCTTACGGGTTTGCGCTGTTGCAGACCCCACATGCGGCAAGGTGACAATATTATCCAGATCAAACAGTTCCGATGCTTGCAAAGGCTCTTTTTGATAGACATCCAGTCCCGCAGCAAAAATCTGACCAGTCTTTAAAGCGTCAATCAGTGCCTGCTCATCCACCACCGAACCCCGAGAAATATTGACAAAAACCGCATGCTTTTGCATTTGTGCCAATTGCTCAGCACCCATCAGTGCTTTTGAATCTGCATTTAAATCTACGGCAACCACGACAAAGTCGGAACGCTGTAACAAGCTGTTTAAATCACAATATTCAGCATTGAGACCTTGTGCCAGTTCCAGCTTTTCACGACGGTTATGGTAAAGAATATTCATATTAAAACCATGAAAACCACGCCGTGCAATGGCCGCACCGATATGTCCCAGGCCGATAATTCCTAATGTTTTGCCAAAGATATCCATACCAAACTGCGCTTCACTTGCAGTACGCTGCCATTGCCCCTGCTTGGTCCACTGATCCAGTGCAGGGACACGACGCGCAGCTGCCATCAGCAAGGCAAATGCGAGATCGGCTGTGGTTTCAGTTAATACATGCGGAGTATTACAGAGATAAATGTTCTTTTCATTGAGATAATCCAGCGCATAATTGTCATAACCGACACTGATACTGGAAATAACCTTCAATTGCGAGGCACTGGCCAAATTGTCCTGATTCAGCAAGCGTCCAGCACCAATCATGCCATGTGCATCCTGGACATGCTGTAAAATCTGCTCATTGACATTGCCTAACTTCGGCTGAATATAAACCACATCATATTGTTGTTCGAGCTTGTGCTGGATTTCTGGATGGATTTGACTAAATACCACAACTTTTTGCTTCATGCCCAAAGATTCCCTGCGTATTGATTAGCTCTGCATAAACTGCCAGAGTCGTTTTTTAAGTATCGGATGCTCCAGCATATTCTGCAGTGAAGCCAGCTGGATCACCTGACTATGATTATAGTGCGGTACTTTGCCTAAAAAGATAATATTTTTCTCATGACTCATGGCATCCATGAAACCCTGTATATAGGATTCCACCCCGCGCCCATCTTCAACATTTACCCAAGGGAAAGGCCAGTTAAGTTCTGCAAACTCACATGTTACGGCGCGCTGAATATTTGACCACAACAACTGCGCTGCTTCGTTTAAGGTGCTGGCATCAATCACCAAGGTGCAATTCACCAAACTGATCGCCTGCAAGCTGAATGGCTCCACATGTACCAGTTCACGCAGTGCCTCAACCGGTACAACCGCAGGCGGAGTCTGTTCAGCAATCTGCTCCACAGGCACAGGTGTAGGCACGGGACGACTGACCAAAGGTGCACTCATCGGTGCAGCTTCAACCTTCAGTTCAGGTAGGATGATTTCACTGATGACTTCAGGCTGGGACTGGTCTCGCCAGATGGCTGGCTGGTGCGGCTGACACGGCTCTGCCCGAGGAATCCAGAGATCAATTCCCAATGTTGCCAATATGTCTCGCTGATGCCCAATCATCTTTTCTTCATTACCACTTTCAGGCCGAATATTTTAACGGGATTAAGAACTTCTTGCCGAACTTTTTAGCGTTTTTCAATGATCTTTTCACTATGTTATTCAAATACACGCTGGACTTGTGGACTGCTTGATTTTAAGCAGTCTTTCTGTCCGCCACATTTTCATTATCCGATCATTCTCAGGACAGCAGCAACCTAGGTGAGTAATATCAAGGTAAGATAAAACCCAAACTAGATAATAATGATACTGTTCTTTTTTTGCATTTGATCAACAATTTCCTTCACTTCAAAGCCTAAACGCCAATACAGCAACTCCATCACATCAAACTCGTCTTGAGTAATGATCCGGTCGCTCCAGAGGCAGACTTCAGCAATGCTCAGAATACCCAATCGATCACGTAATAATAAACCGGAAATATCATTCAGGATCTCAGCCAGATCAATCGGTTCATCTGAAATTTCAGCATACATGTCCAGTTCTTGTTGCGTCAGAATCCGTTTTAAAATCCGTTCCCGCACTTCCAGCTGATTACCACTATTAATTTGCTGTACATGCAGCAAAGCATCAATTAAACGCACAATCTGTGGTTTCACCTCTTCCAGTGCAGTCGGGGTGTGGACAGGCAACAGATTTAATTCATATTTCACACATTCTAGCAGCAAGGCATCCAGCAGGCCAATTTCGCCATCTTCCTGAATAATCCGAGCCAATTTCATCACAAACTGACGTGCAACAGTGGTGGGCATGCCACCAATACTCTTACAGGCTTGTCGAAAAATCGAGATATGTACCCGCCCATCTAGATTGAGCAAGGAGTCCACAATGGCACGGCTCACTTCTGCTTCGGTCGGAATAAATTCCCGGTATTGCCGAATCATCAGAATGGCGACCATCACTTCCCGTGCCCCTGTAGCTGTTTGCAGGGCGCGTTCAATCAGCTCTGGACGTGGAGTATTGGCGCGCATTTCCGGGTTGAGGGGTTTAATCGCATCTTTGAGTGCAAAGCTGATGGGAGATAAACGCAATAAAGGTAATGGCTGTGGCGAACTCCAGCTGGTTGAATTATCCACCGAGACTTCTTCTAAAGAACGAAACAGGCTGAACAGCGGCTGATTCTTGAGTTTTTTTAGATTTTCCAGCTGTAGCTCTTGAATCAGGAATGGATTTAATTCATAAATCCTTTTTTCAATGCTGGGATGGATATTCAGCCAGTTTTGCGGACTGAGTGAGTTGGCAAAACACATATGTGCAATCGATTCGGCATATTCACTATGAATTTGCGAACCGGAATGATGTACATAAATCCGCAACAACGTTTGTATATTGGCATCATTCTGAATGAGACGACGGGTCTTTTGGTCATTCTTATAAGTCCGGCCACTCATTGAAATATATTTGATAAAACGGGTAATCAGCACACCCAAACTACCAATTAACCAGATTACTGCACCAATGCCCACAAACAGGGTTTCAAATTTGTTGGCTGCCGGCATGCCATGACGGTAAAAACCACGCTTGGCAATCTTACTCCCCCACTGGCTAAAGGTCGTTAAACTGCTATATAGAATTTTTAAGCGGGTATTTTCGGCGGCTTCACCGGATAAAATCTTATTAAACTCATGACTGAGCAAGCCATACAGCTCAATTTCATCCAGGTTTTGTAAGGCACCCCAAGTCAGAATAATCGCTGTATTGCCCGGATTAAAGCCAGCGGTCAGTGCATTCACCCCCACCTCATCTGCTAATACATAAACTGCAGGTGCTTCAATCAGAAAAGTATCTGCCAGTTGTTCAGTAATTTTCAGGGCGGTACTTTCTTCCGGTACACTTTCAATCAGACTCAGACGACGCGCGCCCATCTGCCGGGCCAGAGAATAGCCACCCACCCGAAAGACGTAGAATTCATACAGTGCAGAAATCACCATAATCGACACCAGCAAGGCAATCAGATAAGGACTGAGTACATGCCAATAGATCGATTGGGTCGGATCAATATAAAAGACCAATAAACCCACGACCGTATTGATAATGGTGATGGTTAATAGCACAGCAATCAGACAGAAGCTGACTGGCCATAATATATTTTTATTCTGGATAAACGCATATCCTACGCTGTTCAATGCTTCACCCTGATCACATTGTTTTTAGCTTTGCCCCATCATAAATGAAAAAAGCGGGAAATTCCCGCTTTTTTCAATCTTTTAAAGACTTAGACTTCACGTACACCGGTCAGATCGACTGAAGCGGCATCAATGTTGACGTCAATAAAATTATCGCCTTTTTTCGCACCATCACTGCGTTTCTGCTCCAGCGCATCCAGATACTGTTGATCAATACCACCCGCGATATATACCCCATCAAATACCGAGCAATCAAACTCGCGTAAATGCGGTACTTTGGTGGTGCGTACAGCTTCTTTCAGATCTTCTAAATCCTGAAAAATCAGACGGTCAGCGCCAATAATTTCACGAATTTCTTCTACACTGCGCTCAGATGCAATCAGCTCGGATTTCGCCGGCATATCGATCCCGTACACGTTTGGATATTTGACCATGGGTGCAGCAGAGGCAAAAAATACTTTTTTCGCACCCGCATCACGGGCCATCTGGATGATTTCATTACAGGTCGTACCACGAACAATCGAGTCATCGACCAGCAGGACGTTTTTGCCCTGGAATTCCAGCTCTACCGGGTTCAGCTTTTGACGTACTGATTTTTTACGCAACTGCTGGCCTGGCATAATAAAGGTCCGACCGATATAACGGTTTTTCATGAAGCCTTCACGGAATTTCACGCCCAGCATATTGGCCAATTCTAATGCCGAAGTACGCGAGGTATCCGGAATCGGAATCACCACATCAATATCATGCTCATCTCCCCACTCACGCAGGATTTTCTGTGCCAGTTTTTCACCCATTTTTAAACGGGCTTTATAGACGGAAATTCCATCAATAATGGCATCTGGACGGGCAAAATAGACATATTCAAAGATACATGGACGATATTCTGGTTGCGCTGCACATTGCTTGGTAAAGAACTCGCCATCCTCAGTAATGAATACTGCCTCGCCAGGTTCGATATCACGCTCGACTTTAAAACCTAAAGCTGTAATCGCCACAGATTCAGAAGCGATAATATATTCCATGCCTCGTTCGGTTTCGCGTGAACCGTAGATCAGTGGACGGATCCCGTTTGGATCACGAAAGCCCACCAAACCTTGACCAGTAATCATCGCCACGACGGCATAACCACCTTTACAACGTTCATGTACGCGTGTTACCGCATGAAAAACATCCTCAGAAGTCGGTACCAGCTTGCCACGTTTTTGCAATTCGTGCGCCAATACGTTTAATAACACTTCTGAGTCAGAATCAGTATTCATATGACGCAGGTCTGTTTTAAACAGATCTTCATGAATTTCTGCCGCATTGGTCAGGTTACCGTTATGTGCCAAGGTAATGCCATAAGGCGAGTTCACATAGAACGGCTGAGCTTCTGCACTGCTAGACGTTCCAGCAGTTGGATAACGCACATGACCAATACCATAATTACCCTGTAATGCACGCATATGACGGGTATGGAATACATCACGCACCATTCCCACATCTTTACGAAGGAACAGGCGACCTTCCTGGCAAGTCACAATCCCAGCTGCATCCTGTCCACGATGTTGTAACATCGTTAATGCATCAAACAACATTTGGTTAACAGGTGATTTACCAGCTATACCAACAACTCCACACATAGCAACCTCGCAGACAAGCTAGGATTAATAAAAAGGATTATTCGTAGACTCAGCCGAAGGATTACTTTTTGAAGCAGGCTCAGCTGATAGGTCTGAAGATTTTCTGGAATCTTCAGACTTGATATGTTGTAGGGCTTCGTTTGCAGCATCTTTAGACATCTGGGTGGCCCACGGCGCATAAGGAAGCAAGCTCTGAATGACTTTTGACTGTTTCCAGTGCGGTGAGCTTTCTACCCACGGCCCAATCCCCTGCATGGTAATCAGCACAATCAGCAGACCTTTCAGGCTGCCAAATACTCCACCCGCAAGACGATTCAATGGCCCCAATTTTAGGGTTTTCAGCACCCGGTTCAGTAAAAAGGTGACCATCCAGGTCAAAACCACGATCATCAGGACGATGAAAGCAAATGCTGCAATTTTCTGTACCACCGGATCTGTACTGAGAACGATCATGGAAGGCGCAAGTAGTGTCGAATATTTCGCAGCCATAATCAGCGCAAAAATCCATCCAGCTAAGTTCGCAAAGGCTTTAATAAATCCTTGACGCAAACCGTTTAGCCCTCCAATGAGCAAGATGATCAGTAAAAAGATGTCAATGGCAGTCATAGAAATCAGAATGCTTCAACGCAGTCTTTTACAAGTTTCGGACCTGTATATATGAGGCCACTATAGACTTGTACAAGGCTGGCACCTGCTTCTTTTTTAGCAATAGCATCGGCACCAGAAAGAATACCACCCACACCAATCAATGGAATTTGCCCTTGCAGGATATCTGCAAATGCTTTCAAGCAGGCTGTACTTTTTACAAAGACTGGTGCACCAGACAAACCACCGGCTTCTTCAGCATGTTCCAGACCTTCCACGCCCTCACGGGACAAGGTCGTATTGGTCACAATTAAACCATCAATCTTGAATTGCAATAATTGCTGGGCAATAAAGGCAATATCTTCAGATTCAAGGTCAGGCGCAACTTTTAGCACCAAAGGTACATAATGCTGGTTTTCCTGAGCAAGCTCAAGCTGACGCTTTTTCAAGGTTTCCAGCAACTCGGTCAGTGCATCACCACTTTGCAGGCTACGCAGGTTTTTGGTGTTGGGAGAGGAAATATTAACGGTAATATAGGAAGCGTAATTATAAACCTTTTCCAGACAGATTAAATAATCATCTACTGCATTTTCAACGGGAGTGGTGGCATTCTTGCCAATATTAATCCCAAGAACACCTTTGAATTTTGCAGCTTTGACATTTTCAATCAGTTTATCTACACCGTCATTATTAAAACCCATACGGTTAATAATGGCTTGTGCTTTAGGGAGACGGAACAAACGAGGTTCCGGGTTACCAGCCTGAGGACGCGGGGTAATAGTTCCAATTTCAATAAAACCGAAGCCTTGACTGGCAAGGGCATCAATATAGGCACCATTTTTGTCCAAACCTGCTGCCAGACCCACCGGATTAGGGAATTCAATTCCCATACAGGTCACTGGTTTAGAAGCAATGTTTTGACGCATCATCCCCATCGCATGGGAGGATTTCAATAGTGATAGTGTCAGCTCATGTGCACGCTCTGGTGCTAAAGAAAACAACAAAGGGCGGGCTAGAGAATACAACATATCTGGAAAAGTCTACTGCTTTCTAAGTCGGCATATTATAGTCACAGCCCGGTAAAAAAACCATGCTTTGCAAATCTTTATTTTTACCGTTTATAACACGGTCGCTGTTAATTTAATCTGCCCGGCATCCTCGATAAGTTCCATTTTTTCAACACTTAAGCCACTCTGTGCCAATTGGGTCAGAAAGTTGGCCAGTACTGAATAATTCGCATGACTCACATTCAGTAATATTTTTCCATCCTGTTGCAAGGAAGATACCGACAACCCTTGCTGCTGCGCTGCACGCTGTACTTTTTCTGAGGCGTCCAGTTGCAGGTCGCCTGCCGGTTTCATGGTGGCTGCATTACTTTGCATCCAGACAATGGTGTCTTTAAGCGAGTTTAGTCTTTTTTGCTGGGCATCTGCTGCCTGATGCATATAAAAAAGTGCAGAACCAATCGCTGCGACCAGCACAAAAATACTGGTGAAGATCACCATATAGCGCTCACGGACACTCAAATTGTCCAGATAATCCTGGATACGCTCGATCTGCTGGTCCAGTCTGCTTTGCAAGTTTTCTATCATGTTCATTATTGAATCCTCACCGCACCGATAGCACCCGCGCCATTGGCCTGTACATTACCCAACTCGACCTTAAAACCTTGCTGGGTCAATTGGCGTGTCAATGTATTCAACGCATCCGAAGATGGGGCTTGCAGCTGCATGCTCAAGGTAGAGGATTCATAGTTAACGCGCTGTGCCACCATCTGGTTTTGCATCAATACCGACCCCACACGACTGATTAAATCGAAAGACTGAGTATTGGCGATCTGGCTTTGACGCAGCTGTCCTTCAAACTGGCTTTTAATATTCTGTTCAGTCACCGGATAACTCTGGCCAAACCAGTATTTAAACTGGTCCACCGCTTGTGCTGCGGTCTGATTGGCAATTTTCTTATACTGATACCAGCGTACAGCGTCATAGCTGAACTGTAACAGCAGAATACCCAGAAAAATAGCGGCGCAGGCTTTCCAGTAGCCGGATACTGGCGTATCTGATTTGGCTTTGGGCAAGACGTTAAAGGGATGCTGTCTGGCTTTTTTGAGCTGAGGAATACTGTACTGAAAAGATTCAACCTGATCATGGGTTGCTATGGATTCCAGACTATGTAACTGATCATTGCTCAGACCACTGATCTGATAACTCACCTCTTTGGGCTGATAATCCAGATACAAACTCAAATCATCGACCGAATGTCCTACATACTCCGATTCACGCACCAGCAGTCGTCCAGCAATTTCTGCCAATACGCGCTGATGGTCTTGCGGAACAGGCAAAACCAGAAAATCGGGTAACAAGGCTGTGACCTTGACTGGCAGCAAATGTAAGGCATGCTGCATGGTTTCTACTGTAGAATTGGCAATTCCCAGCACATTGATCTGATCTGGCTGCTGAAAATGGTGCAATACTTTCATGCTATCGACGGGCTGAATAATATATTCTTCCAGTAAATACCTGATTGCCTCCTGCCCGATTTTCTTATACTGAGCTTTAGACATGCTTTGCTGTAACACTTGCACGTGACGACTCGGAAAGAAAACCATCGCTTCTTCGCCATGATGACCTTGAATCTCATGAATCAACTGTTCCAGTGTTGCGGAACTTTTCCAGAAATCCCCATCTGACCATTGCCAAACCCCATTGGCTTCTGGCATCCATAAATACAACATCGATTGTGTTCTGCCGTTTTAATAATTTTTTATATACTTGGAATAAAGCTTTTAAGCTGTGTCGATAAACCTGCAGCAACAACTGCCTGATCATAAATACGCGCTTCAGCCAACTGAAAAGGATGGAAAGGTCCTTCCGTCAGAATGGAGGCAATATGCGCGACCACATTCATATGGCACACCACCACAACCGATTCATAGGGTAGTTGTGACAACCATTCCACTGCCACTTTCGCATCATCATCCGGCTTAATGGTATTACAAATCACCACCGGGACATCGTTAAAATGCTGCTGCAAATGGGCCAAAGTTTCCTGAGCACGCAACAACGGACTCACCACAAAAACCTCAGGCTTGAGATGCTGTATTAAATATTCAGCTGTCTGTGCCGCCTGCGCATGGCCCCGCTCGGTCAGCGGACGTTTGGTATCATTACCATTAACGGGCGCAGCAGCTTCCCCATGACGCACGAGTGTCAATTGCATAGCATTTCCCTATTCTGTTCTTAAACTAAAGGGCATCATATCCAAATACGATGACCATAGCGTTGCATTTTTTATAAATCAGACTTGATGATGTGGCAAGACAAATTCTACATCACTGCGATGACCATTTTTCATTAAGGACACCGCAATACTCATCGGCGGTGCGCCTTCAAAAATCACGGCATATAAAGCACAGGTAATTGGCATATAGACATCAAGTTCTTCAGAACGTGCCTTGACCTGCACAATGGTATTAATCCCTTCTGCGGTTTGTCCCAATTCCGTGGTTGCCTGTTCTAAGGTCTTGCCTTTACCAAGCGCATAACCGACCTGATAGTTTCGGCTCAACGGGCTATTACAGGTCGCGAATAAATCACCCACGCCTGACAGCCCCAGAAAGGTCAGCGGATTGGCACCGAGTTTTACCGCAAAACGGCTCATTTCTGCCAAGGCACGCGTCAGGATCATACTCTTGGTATTTTCACCGACGTTATAGGCAGCCGCCATCCCCATCGCGACCGCATAGATATTTTTCAGCGCACCGCCTAATTCCACCCCGTGCACATCATCACTGGCAAAGACGCGGAACAAAGCGCTGTGCAAGGCTTGCTGCACCGCATAACGCACCAGTTCAGATTCACTGGCAATGACCGTGCCGGCAGGCTGGCCAGCGACAATTTCCTTCGCCAGATTCGGGCCTGAAAGTACCCCATACGGGACTTCTGGCAATTCCTCGCGAATGATGTCACTCATAAAACTAAAGGTCTTGGCTTCAACCCCTTTGGTCAGGGAAATCACGGCCTGAGCGCTAATATAAGGCTTGATCTGTTGCAGTACATCGCGGAAAGAATGACTCGGAATAGCCACCAGAATAATGTCACGATCGCGTACTGCCTGTTCCAGATCAGAAACCGCCAATAACGCCGGTTCCAGCTGAAAATCGGGCAGATAACGCTTATTGACATGAGTGGCATTAATATCGGCAGCGGTATCTGCGTCACGAATCCAGATCATGGTATCACAGCCATTACGCACCGCAGTATTGGCCATTGCTGTGCCAAAACTGCCCCCACCGAGTACCGTAATACGTAATGCGGTCTTACGGTCAATTTCTACAGGCTCAACCAGATCGGAAAATTTTAATTCTGACATTTGCTTTTAATATCCTTATCCAGTCCAATTCAGTGTGACGGATTCCACTGACTGACAAAGTCTTCAGTATGAATTTCTGCACGTGGTGCAATTGCTTTAACCGCAGTACCAATATAAATAATACCAGAGACCAGATCATTTTCTGCAATACCCAAGGCCTGCTTAAAATAGCGCGATTCCACCACCGCTCCACTGCGCCACATGGTAGAAAAGCCCTGCGTCTGGAGTGACAACAGGAAGTTTTGAATGGCTGCTCCCGAACTCAGAATCTGTTCAAAGTGCGGTACTTTAGGATGGTCTTTTAAACGGGTTAAAGCCAAAACCAGCAAAGGGGCGCGAAAAGGATGATGTTTGACCCGTTCAATCTGGGCTGCTTCAGTCTGGCCCAAATCAACGAGTGCTTGTGACAGCAGCTCACCAAATGCTTCACGCTGATCATCTGGAATAATCACGAATTCAGTGGGTTTTAAACGGTGATGAT
>CANQWW010000073.1 GCA_947627655.1 uncultured Acinetobacter sp.
CGGAAGAGGGTTGCTCAGCGGCTGTTGCTGGATGGTTTGCAGCCAGTTCAGTGACTTTGACATTAAATCGCTGTTTGCAGTTCAGGCAGCGATAATCAAGAAACAGATTGCGATCGACTGTGATCCCGGCTTTCTTGCCAAGAAAATTTCCAATCACGCCCCCGGTCAGCCCAACGCTGATCGCCCCGACAAACGTGCCTACAGTTCCACCGACAATCACGCCTAATGGACCCGCGACTGTACCAATCGCTGCACCGATCGAGGCACCTGAAGCAGCACCGCCCACTGTCCCAGCCGTTGCACCGGCGGAAGTCATTAAAATACCGCCAATTTTCTTTAAATTTTGTTCATGATTACGTTGTTCAATTTCAGTTGAACCACATTTAGGACATTGCATAGCTTGTTCCATCAAGAATTATGATTGGCTGACCAGATACATCGACGAGCTTTGATCCTGCTCGGGTTAAAGTATCTCTGCTCTTGATCGGGATGTCAGGGACATTTCCTACCAATTTGATTTTAGAGGAACTTTATAAAGCGATATGTATGGCTGCTGTAAAAAAAAGAGTATCTAGCAGCTCGAAGAGCGAGTGATTTGCATAACAGCAAAGCACTGATGTACGAGCAGTCTTTATACCGGCTTAAGCTGACAAAGCTTAAAATAATGTACTTGTCATCTTTTAACACTAAATAACATGATTCACATACGTGGTTTACATCGGCAGTAAACTGATTATTTGCCAAATTTGCTCAGTATATTTTGAGCATATGCTCTGCAGTTAAGCCCTGCTTTATCAATAACTGTTCTCAACTCTAATTTTTAAAATAGATTTCTTAATACAGTGAATTATGAAGATCACGGTATATAGATTTTTTAATAAAATATCAATTTAGAAAATAATCCTAGTGAAAAGTGAAATAATTATAATTTTATTAAGATTTTTTTAATATGGGTTTAAAGATGTTTAATATATTAGATTTGTCTATTTTTTAATATGAATTATCTATTCAATAAAAAATAGATAAAAGGATTTCTTATAAATATGTAAAACTGAATAAATATATTTTAATTATATAAAATAGTAATTTATTTTTTTAATAAAAATCAAAAAATATGTGAATTTGAATCAAATATACATTTTAAAAAATATTATGATCTAATTTTGGTCAGATAAATTAAATCTTATTTACGCAGAATTAAATAAACATTTTAAATCAGAGGATACTAAGGGTATGAAAATATTGGTAATCAATGCGGGTTTATTGTGTTTATGTTTTCTGAGCAATGCTTATGCAACATCCGATGAGTGGACCCAACGCTGGAAAGCATCACCTAACCGTTCAAACGAAAACCTGGTTCAGGCTAATCTGATCGAGCTGAGAGAGTCCGATTATTATGAAGGCTTGGGAAAAAATACCACCACGGTGTACAGCACCTCGACCAGCTCGATCGGGACGGTGAATACACCGACCAACAATATTACGATTGACGGCTCTAATAATGGAGTGGATATCTCCAGCGAATTACTGAATGAAGCACCAGTGAACTCCAATACCAATCAGAATACCCCGCGCTGTCCAAATGTCAGTAATCAGCCGGGAGAAACACTATGCTGAATTTCTCCTTCAACAGATTTCTATCCTCAACCAGCATCATCATGCTAGCGGGCGTATCCGGCTGTACCGGACTTGCCTCTTCCAATCAGAAACCTGTAGAGCTGGTCCAAGGTCCCCCGATTACTGATATTTTTACGCCTTTTGATATGGCGTTGACCTGCTTGAGTGGCAAATTACGCCGGGATGTCAGCTTTTCCGTGGGCGCGATTCTGGACCAAACGGGCAAAGATGTGGTGACCAATGGCGGGAGCGGAAAAATGGTGACCCAAGGCGCTGGCGATATGGTGCAGTCCGCTCTATTTCAGTCCGGGGTAAATGTGTTAAACCGGCGTGACCCGCGCATTATAGAAAGTGAAGCCAAATGGGGAATCCGTGACCCTCGGCAAATTCAGGCCTCTAATTATTATGTTACAGGCAGCATCAACAGCCTGGATTTTATTCCTGGTGGTGGTCTGGATATGCAGATTGCGGGGGTAGGGCCGAATTATAGCCAAACCCGGATTATGGTCGGTTTAGATCTATCCTTAACTGATACGCGGAGCAGTAAAGTGGTCGCGAATGTGTCGCTACAAAAGCAGATTGCCGCTCAGGATTATGGTCTGAGCGCAGGGCGCTTTGCAGGCCGTACCTTATTAAATGTACAGATTGGTAAAGGTGAGCGGGAAGCGACAAATTTCGCCTTACGTCAAATGCTAAATCTGGCAACTTTTGAGCTGCTGAGCCAGGTCGTGCCACCGCCTGTGTTTGAAGGCTGCCGTCAACAGATCCCAGCTGAATTTGGTCGCTTAAATTTGACCCGCAGTTCTGTGGCGCTGCATCAGTACAAGAAAAATCAGCAAGACAATGGTGTAGAGAGCAGTTTAGCGGCTCAAGAAGCAGTGCTAGATGAGACCCCATCTTCCAATGAAAAAAATAAATCTACCAACACGCCGAGTAAAGACACCAAAGCGCCTAAAAATAAAGAATCCGAAGTGATTCAGAACCCGGAAGCTGATCCTGAAATGAGTAAGCAGGAATTGATTAAGTATATCAGCCAAAAACAGGTGTCTTCTGCAGACCAGGTCGCTGAAGAAACAGAAAGCGCAGAAAAGAATATCCAAGAACAACAACAGGAACAGACCTCTAGCTTATGGGAGGCCAATCCTGAAGTCACTGAACATTATTGGTCGAGTACACAACGTGATTAAACCCTACGAAAATGGGCTCGCTCCCATAAACAAAAGAAGTACTGAGCGAGCAGTACTTCAAAACTAAAAAAAGGAAAAACAACGATGAAAAACACGATCAAAACTATCGCCTTATCCGTCACCTTCCTGTCTGGTGCAGGCATGGCTCATGCTCAAACTGATGTCGAAGTGGATACCGGTTTACAGGCCTCTCTGGATGCGATCTCTCAGCAGGTGGCAAATGGTTCATCTCTTAACCTAGCTGTAAATACCGGTGATATTAATGCAAGCGTGGATTTAGAATCACTTGCACAAGCAACACTAGAAGTACCAGATGCTATTAGTTCAATTGAAGGTACTGTTGAAACGACAGCAATTGGTGCGGCGAATACCGGCAGTATCACCATAGAACAAGGTAACTTTAACCAAGTGGTATCAAACGTATCAGATGAAACATATAACTATGACTTCAGTGAAGTAATAAGTGCGTCGAATAGTTCTGAAACGCTAGAGGAGGCAATTGCGGCTGACAGTAGTTCAGATATTTCAGAAGTAGTGAGTAATTCACTGTCTACTAATTATAGCGAGGAAATTAATGAAACTTTAAGCAATTATAGTGCGGCGAATATTGCTTATAATGCGGGTGCGATTGATGCTTCTGTCAGTGCAATTACAGAAGGAACTCAAAGTGCTATTAACAACAGTATCACTACTACCGCTATTGGTGCTGTCAACAGCGGTAGTATTACTGTGACGGTTAAATAAATGTTGCTTTAGCTAAAACAAAGGTCTAACTATTGGCAGATAGTTAGGCCTTTCCAGTTTATAATAATTTTTATCTCAATGCGTGTATATTCATCGGATTATAGATGAGTTTTTCTATAATGCTCGGTCTACGCTCAAATAAAAAGAGCGCCGTAGCGCCCTTTCAATCATTGACTTGCCAGCAGATGTCGCTTAGTCACGAACAAATTCAACTGTGCCATGGGCCAGTGACTTGATACGTGCTAATGATTCTACGCGATAGCCCTTTTCCAGCAGGATGTCACGGCCTGGTTGGAATGATTTTTCAATGACGATACCAATACCGACCACAGATGCCTGAGCCTGGTGAATTAAATCAGCCAGACCTAAGGCTGCTTGACCATTGGCCAGAAAGTCATCAATCACTAAAACTTTATCGCTTGAGCTGATGTGCTTGTTCGAAATGGCAATGGTGCTTTCAGTCTGTTTGGTAAAAGAGAATACCTTAGAGCGGTACAGATCATCTTTTAGCGTCAAAGACTGATATTTACGGGCGAAAATTACTGGAACACCCAACTCAAGACCAGCCATCACAGCAGGCGCAATCCCTGAAGCTTCAATCGTAATGATTTTGGTAATACCGGTATCTTTAAACAGACGCGCAAATTCCTGACCGACTTGCTGCATCATCACAGGATCAATTTGGTGATTTAAGAAAGAGTCAACTTTCAAAACTTCTTCAGACAGAACGATACCTTCAGCTAAGATTTTCTGTTCTAGTGCATGCACGGGAGAATCCTCAAGACCAGGTGCTTTTTCAAGCAAAAGCGTATTGTAAAAAGCGCCCGGAAAAAATCAAGCCAAAATCGTCAAAAACAATCAGTTCGTTGGACCTTTATAGCCGGTTAGCAGTAATCCATAAGAATCTTTTTTGTCGACATGGCTAACTTTGACTGGTAAGTAGTCAAGTTTAGGTGCGAGCCAGAAAATCGTCTGACGTCCTGGTTTTTCATGCTGCATGACCACTTTGATGGTATTGAAAGTCCCATAGCTGGTTTTAATATTTTCGCTGCCCTGTTGAACAAACTTACGCACTTCCAGCTCTTTGTTATCTGCAATCAGATAACTGCTTTTTAAACCGGAAGATTTTAAATCTTCACGAATCTGTAACTCAGCATTGAGTTCATCCAGTGCACCTAATTTCCATGCATAGGTATGGGTCTTATCATCTTTTTTCGCAGTAATGGTTTTAGCAGATGGATTAAACTTAATGTTCATGCTGTTGTTATGCACCAGCACTTTACTGCTACGCGTGAAGCTGGAGGAGCCAATCTTGCCATTGTTAAAGGTAAATTGACTGGTTTCTGTGGCAGACGCAATCGCAGCAGCTTTCGCAGCAAAGACATAGGTCCAGTTATTGCCGGATTTGCTCAAGGTGCGTGTTGCGGAACCTAGATTTTTGCCGTTATAGCTAAACTGATAAGAAGCCTGGAAAGGGGTCATGGCAAACACTTGGCTGGACATACCCGTAAAGACCAATGCTGAAGTCAGCCCTACAGTCATGCCAATTGTTTTAAAAAGTTGTTTTGCCATATGTGAGTTTCCTATATGAGAGAACAGTCGGTCACTTTGATCATGCTGTTATTATCGGGGGAAAATGTGGAGATTGGACTGAGAGAAGCCGCTAAAATGTATCATTCGTGTAGTTTTTTCCATGATGAATTCATCATTTAAGCTGAGCCACAGCAACCCAATCAATTTTCCTTTTGTTTGATCGGTGTCACCTGAGCATCACTCAATTTATCGGCATCTTCCCAGCTTTCTTCTCTTTCTTGGGAAAGCTTGCTGAACAGCGCTGCCAGATTCACATTGCCCATCACTACTAATTCAGCCTCGCGTAATACCGCATGATTGACATGTACCTTGGTCAGGGCATCAATTACCGAGCGACTTTTGCCCAGCCAGCGATTCAGGTCCAAATGTAGCAGATCATCGACGACACTAATCACGCCGAGTTTTTCTAAAATCATGCCCAGCGGGTCTTTGTTCAAAATCCGCTGATAAAAGTACAGCGCAAAGCGCACCCCGAGTTTATAAAATATATTCGGGTATTTGGCCTCAATGACCTGAGTGTCACTAATCTGTTCAAATACAATCAGCTGACGCTCCTTATTTAGCTCCATCTGTACCAGTTTCAGGTCTACTGAAAGGGTAATGTCCATACCGTTATAGTTCAGTGTGGCATACAGACGCAACCAGTCGTCATGCAGGTCGGCATGTAAGTCTTTTAAGGCTTGAACATTATCAGTGACAAAGCGTTGGAATGTGGCGTTCAAAAATACCTGTGAAAGTGGAAATTCACGTTCATCTTCAATAAACCCTTCCGCCTTGTGATACACCTGGCGGATCCGTCTGGAAATATTGGCAATGATGGTTTGCATGGGGAGCATCCTGGCAAATTATATTTTTGATGGTGTATCTTGTCGAAAAGTGTAAAAAATACAAGTGTCTGAACTTGAAGTTTAACAAAATAAATTGCACCATTTTTAGTGTTTTGTTGAGACATCGTAGAAGATTTGATATGCATCACACTTTATAGCTTAAGTGCTGAATATATCATCTTAAAAACCAAAAGAATTATTTATGAATATTTTTTTAGATAAAGGATTAAAGCTGAAACGTGAATAAGTGGTTTAAAATGAGTCAGATACCACTGATTCAAAGCTGGTGGAGAGATCCAGTATTTAGCAGCGCGGTTGGGGTTGCCGGCGTCTTGCATGTCATGCTTTTAATGCTGCAATTTGGTTTTCCGCAGCAGCAGACCTCTTCAACCAAAGATATTGCAGTGAGTCTGCGATTGAGTCAGGAAGACATTCAGCATGCCGATTTTTTAGCACAGGCGAATCAACAGGGATCTGGACAGTTTCGTGAAGCGCATCGAATGTCGAGTGATGTTCCGGTTCCGATGCCAGAGCAGTTGGCAGGAGAGGAGGGTCTGCAGCAGGGTCAGAATCAGCTGCAGAAAAAGCAGCAACTCAGCTTTGAAGAAAAAGTGCTTATGACGACGCTGAGCTGGCAAAAACAGGCAGAAGAAAACGAGCGAAAAAAACGTCAGGAACAGTTAAATAGCCAGTTTCAAGCCAAAGCAGCCATGGTGGCCAGTCTGGAAGCACAATACATGCAGCGCCAGAAGAACTTTAGTCGCCAGCAAAAAATTAAAACTGTAGATGGCATACAGGCCAAGCAGGATGTATCTGCCGCGTACTTAGAAAAATTCCGTCAAAAAGTCGAATTTTATGGCAACCGCTTTTATCCTGAATCAGCGCGCTTACAGCACCTGGCGGGTGAAGTGCGTTTAATGGTGATTTTAAACCAGCAAGGTGGTATTCGTGCGATCCGTTTGCTGGAGTCTTCCGGCTATGAGGTGCTAGATGAAGCAGCGAAAATGTCATTACGTAAGGCAGCGCCCTTTGGTGCTTTTGATGCCAAGATGCACGATATTTCAGAATTAAGAATTATTCGAACCTGGCGTTTTGATCCAGCAGAAGCAGAGTTTGAGGTGCGTTAGACTTCATTCATTTTTAAACCCTCCCTCTAACTCCCTCCCAAAGGGAGGAAGAACTATCATGGAGATATGGATATGAATAACGCCTTATGGAAAAGGGCAAGGTGAGTCAGGACGGGACATAAACAATAAAAAAAGCGAGCCTTAGCCCGCTTCTTTATTGGCTTTTAAATCTTAATTTTGTTCCAGATAAGGATTTTCAAAACCTAACTTGGCTAGAATCTCGATCTCCAAGGCTTCCATTTCTTCCGCATCTTCATCGGATGTTTCATGATCATAGCCCATCAAATGCAGGGTGCCGTGCACCAGCATATGGGTGAAATGGGTCAAAGGGAGCTTGGCCTGTTCCTCGGCTTCGCGTAATACCACTGGAATGCAGATCACTAGATCGCCAATCGGAAAGGCATCCAGGAATTTCGCCATTTCATCCGGCAGTTCGCTGGGAAAAGATAACACATTGGTCGGTTTATCTTTACCACGATATTCCAGATTGAGTTTATGGCTTTCATCATGATCGACACAAGCAATGCCAACTTCACAATCACTTTGCGTACCAATATGACGCAAGGCAGTTTCTACAACTTTCTTGATATAGGCACGCTTGACCACCAGTTCAGGTGCCTGAAAATTCTGTTGTAGGCTTAAACTCAGTTTCAAAATGAATCCTTAAATAAAATGCTTTACGGTTTAATGCTGCGCATCAGCGGCTGCGTCATTGTCCGCGATGAGGGCTTCCTGACGGGCCTTGCGTTCAGCCCGTGCTTCAGCGCTTAAACGTTGCTGTACACTGTCCCAGCCCTCATAGGCTTCGACAATTTTTTGTACCAGCTGATGACGTACTACATCACGTGAATGAAAACGGGTGATATGGATTTCTTTGATATTTTCCAGCACCCGCAGCGAATGTGCCAGACCCGACTGCTGACCACGTGGCAAATCGACCTGGGTAATGTCCCCGGTAATCACGGCACGTGAACCAAAACCGAGACGGGTCAGGAACATTTTCATCTGTTCAGGCGTGGTATTTTGCGCTTCATCCAGAATCACAAAAGAATGATTCAGGGTACGACCACGCATATAGGCCAGGGGAGCCACTTCAATGATCTGACGTTCGATCAACTTGGCCACTTTTTCAAAGCCGAGCATTTCATACAGAGCATCATAAAGGGGACGCAGGTAGGGATCGATTTTCTGCGACAGGTCACCCGGTAGGAAACCGAGTTTCTCACCGGCTTCTACCGCAGGACGAACCAGAAGAATACGCTGGATTTCATTACGCTCCAGCATGTCTACCGCCGCAGCAACTGCCAGATAGGTTTTACCGGTCCCTGCAGGGCCAATACCAAAAGAGATATCGCTTTGCAGAATCCGTTGTACATAACGTTTCTGGTTGGCGCCACGTGGATTGATGCGACCTTTACGGGTTTGTAACCAGACATTATCTAGACCGGTATGTTCCTGATCATCCAGCTCTTCTTGAAGTTCACGGTCAGTCTGGCTGCCCTGAATCATCAGATGCAGGGTGTCGGCACTGATCTGTTTGCTCTGTTCTGATTCTTCATGCAGACGTTGTAATAATAACTCTGCTCTCTCAACGGCATCGATTTCACCATCGATAAAGAAGCTGTCGCCTCGATGGGAAATTTTGACGTCTAAACGTTGTTCAATTTGTTTCAAATGACCGTTATAAGCACCGAGCATGCTCTGTAAACGGTCCATTGAAATTCCAGGAAAAGCTACTGTACGTCGAATCGCTGCAGTCAAGAGAGTTCCTTATGTAGAGATAGGTGTTTATATCCCTACATTACGCCACGTCAGGCTCAAGATTCAAGAGTTCACCGTAAACTAAATTGAGTGTTTTTATTTCAGTGATTTCGATCTCGGCAAAACGGCCGACCCATGCGGCATCACCAATAAAAGTCACATAGCGCGTGTTATCTGCAGTGCCCACCAGAACGTTTGGATCTTTGTCAGAAACCTTCTCAATCAGTACACGTTGAATCGTACCCAGCATGGCATCTGTTTTTTCAATACTGGATCGCTTGATCCATTGCTGAACTTTGGCCAGACGCTCTTTTTTCACCGCTTCAGGCGTTGTATCTTCTAGCTCAGCTGCGGGCGTGCCCGGACGTTTGGAGTACACGAAACTATAAGAGTGGTCGAAATCCAGATCTTGAATGAATTGATAGGTTTCTGCAAAGTTCTCATCGGTTTCACCCGGGAAACCAATAATAAAGTCACTCGACAAATGCATATCCGGACGAACTTTACGAAGTTTGGCAATCTTCTCGATATATACATCAATGGTATGGTTACGCTTCATCGCCTGAAGCACGTCATTCGAACCGCTTTGTACTGGCAAATGTAGATGTGAAACCATTTGTGGTAGATCACGGTAGCATTGAATCAGATCATCATTAAATTCAAGCGGGTGCGACGTGGTATAACGTAAACGACCAATGCCAGGGATTTCTGCCACTAAACGTAACAGGTCGGCAAAAGTGCAGATCTTGCCGTCGAAGGTTTCACCCCGGTAACCATTTACGTTCTGACCGAGCAGGGAGATTTCACGTACGCCTTTTTCTGCCAGACCAGCGATTTCTGCCAGTACGTCATCCAGTGGGCGAGAGACTTCTTCACCACGGGTATAAGGAACGACACAGAAAGAGCAGTATTTTGAACAGCCTTCCATGATCGAAACAAAAGCTTTATAGCCCTCTACGCGCGGTTCAGGCAGGAAGTCGAATTTTTCAATATCGGGGAAGGAAATGTCCACCAGCTTGATTTTGTCTTTCTTTGGTTTTTCGACCTGCTCAAAATGCTGATCTAGCATTTGCGGTAAGCGGTGCAAGGTTTGCGGGCCAAAAATCATGTCGACATAATTGGCACGTTTCTGGATGTTGTCACCTTCTTGCGAGGCCACACAACCACCCACGCCAATAATCAGCTCTGGATTTTTTTCTTTCAGCTTGCGCCAGCGACCCAATTCAGAGAATACTTTTTCTTGTGCTTTTTCACGAATTGAGCAAGTATTCATCAATAGGATATCTGCTTCAGCCGCATTGCTGGTCAGAACATAGCCATGTGAGTCGCCCAAAAGGTCTGCCATACGGTGACTGTCATACTCATTCATCTGACACCCTTGCGTTTCGATGTACAGTTTTTTGACTGCGCCATCGATGGCTGGGGTGTGCGCTGGCTGGGTAACAGTGTTTTCTGAGGCAGCTGGGGCACCATTCGGAATGAAGGTTTGAACCGTCATGAAGGCTCCTAAGGGGTATAATGTGTTTAAATTGAGAACAGATGATCCAATCAAGGTATGGATCAGGTTAATTAGGATTCAATTTAGGTGTTGAATTCTCGAAAGGCGCATATTTTAGCAGGAAAGTCGCTTAAACTTATAGCCTTTCTTGGCGAGCTGAAAATATTGATTTAAGGTGAGAATATGCTTAAAAATTAATATTGCTGAATCATAAGGTTACATAAGTGAACAGTAGAGCGGTTTAGGAATTACTACACTAGCTTGAAAAGTTGAACACAGTCGTCCGGCACATACTCCATGATAGAAGTTAAATCGATGTTGAAGCACATGATCAGTACGCATAAATATTCAAAATTACTTGCTGTAGGAATGGCCTGCTGGGGTTCAATGGGCGTTCAGGCTGCTGAAGCACAGTTTAATGATGCTTTAACTGCGGCAAATGCTGGAAATACCGAATTATTACAACAATACCGGGCCGCCATGCAGAATGATGCGCTGGGTTACTATCCGGAATATTGGATCCTGAATCAGAACCTCGCCATGCAATCTGCGAATCAAATTATAAGTTTTGCTCAGCGCTATCCACAATCGGCCATGGCAGAAAAACTGGCCGCCGACTATGTGGAAGAAAAAGTCAAACAGGCCGATTTTGCCACGGCTCAGCCGGTATTGCAGTATGTGACCAACCCCGATCAGGCAGAAAGCTGCGCCGTGGCCCAAGTGCGTGCCAAAAGTGGCGACCCGTTGGTATATGCTGAATATAAAGATGTCTGGTTAACGACGAATACTCAGCCAGAATCTTGTACCGGCCTGGGGCGTATGATGCTATCGAGTCCATTATTAACCGCTGAAGACCGTCAGCAGCGTTTATGGGGGCAACTCCGTGCCGGTCAGTCTGGACAGGCGATTGCGACGGCACAGACCATTGGATTAAACCTGTCACTGGCACAGCTCAATACGATTCAGGCCAATCCCACTGCTTATTTATGGACGGCACCCAAATCGACCGCTGTTGACCATGCCTATCTGATTTATGCTTTAGGACGCCTGGCAGATAGTGACCTGAATACTGCATTTTCCAGTGTTAAGCGTGCTGCGGAAAGTGTACCAGTTTCTGTACAGCAAGCCTTATATCGCACCGTGGGTTATATTGGCGGGACGACGGTAATGAAAAATAATTTTAACCGTGAAGTGCTGAATTATTTAGATTTAAGTTATGGCCTGCCATTTAGCCCGGAAGAGGCAGAAATTTACGCTCGCCAAGCCATTCGTTTTAGTGCCTGGGAAAGCTTGATCCGTGCCCTGGATGCCATGAGCGTCAACCAGAAACAGGAAGACCGCTGGCAATATTGGCTAGCGCGTGCCAGCGAACAACGTGCCGATCGCTCCTCTAAAAAAGTCGCTGAAAATATCTATCGCAAGCTGGCACAAGGGGATGACTACCATAACCTGCTGGCTCGTGACCGTTTGGGGCAGCTCACGATGGGAACGCCAAAGTCAACCCAGCCTTCAACACAAGCCATGCAGCGTCTGAATCAGGATATTCATTTCCGCCGGGCTTTTAGCTTGAAGAATATTAATGCGCCAGCAAGCTATGTAAACCGCGAATGGAACTGGGCCGTACGTCAGGCCTATTTAAACAACGATGATGAGCTGATACTGGCTGCAGCAAAGCGTGCGCATGAGATGAGCTGGCATGATCGGGCCATTTATGCGGCGGATCGTACGCTGAACAAGCACAACTATGAATATCGCTATCCGATGCCCTACCAGAACTATGTGGTGAGCCATAGTCAGAATGCGGGCATAGACCCAGCCTGGGCCTATGGATTGATGCGTCAGGAAAGCCGCTTTAATACGGTGGCCCGTTCTCATGTTGGGGCAGGCGGTTTGATGCAGATCATGCCAGATACTGCAAAACTGGTCGCGCGTCAGATGGGAGAGACTTATAATCCTGCTGCACTAAGTGATATGAATACCAATATCCGTTATGGTACTTTCTATTTATCAACAATTCAGCGTCAATTAAGCAGTAGCCCTGTACTGGCCACCGCAGGTTATAATGCGGGTCCGAACCGGGCGCGCCGTTGGCAGCCAGAATTTCAGAGCATTGCCGCAGATCAATATACGGAAAGCATTCCCTTGCTGGAAACCCGTGATTATGTGAAACATGTCATGACCAATGCGACGCATTATGGCCTTTTACTCGGCCAGGGCGCGCAATCTGTCGGAAAACGCATGCAAGCGATACCATTACGTAATACGCAATAAGATTGAATCAGTAGAATAGGGGTAATGAGTTTTTCATGAATTTGATCAGTCGTCGTCTTGGATATAGGCTACTTTCTGCTGCAGTTGTGGCAGGAACAAGTACGCATCTGTCTGCAGCCACGAC
>CANQWW010000074.1 GCA_947627655.1 uncultured Acinetobacter sp.
TTCTGGGCCGCGGTTAAAGCCTGCTGATGTTCCAGCTCCAGCTCGGCAATATACTGTTCGTATTCCGCCTTGATCCGGCCATTACGGCTTTGGCCCAAAATCAGGGTAGTGAGTACAATCCCGATACAGGCCCCAATGAGCATTGCCATCCATATGGACATTCTGTCTTCCTTAATTATGAAATTTTGCCATGGGTCGATTCGACTGAAGTCGGTATGTTCTGTCCGCTGTCAGCCTGAAAAGAATGATATGCTAGCTCGATAGAGAAGAACATCATCACGGCTCATGAAAACGATCTTGATTGCAAATCAGAAAGGCGGCTGTGGAAAAACCATCACCGCCATTAGTCTGGCAGCTGCACTGGCCCAGAAAGGCTATGCCGTTGCGCTCGCGGATGCCGATACGCAAAAATCTGCTTTGCAATGGCTTAAACGGCGTCCTGACCATGCTGCTTCCATTCAGAGCCTGGACTGGCGTAATTGCAAGTCAATGCATGAGGTCGCTAAAAATACCGAATATCTGATCATTGATGCTCCGGGCGCACTGAGCGCCAAACAGGCTCAACTACTAATCAGCGAAGCAGATACGATCATTGTACCTTTGCAGCCCTCCTTCTTTGATATTGATTCTACCCGCCGTTTTCTTAAATATTTACAGGATATTAAACGTATCCGCAAAGGTAAGACACAGATTCTATTGTTAGCCAATCGTAGCCGCGCCAATGCTGCCTCTAACAAAGAAATCCAGCAATTTTTTGATCGTATTGAGCAGCAGCCGGTCGCCTGGATCACTGAGCGCGTACCCTATGGACATCTGGCAGTAGACGGTCTGGCCATTTTTGACAAGCCACAAAAAATGTATCGAGATCTCCAGCAACAATGGCAGCCCTTATTAAATGCCATCATTGATGACCCGACAGAGTGGTTTTAACCCCTCTGAAGTGATACCTTTATATCCTCTAAGGTAAGCTCAAATAGTTCATTCGCGCCCGTTTGTGGATGGATTTTTTTCAGTTAATATGCCTGACACGACCTAAGGAATGAGTCATTGAATTCAGTGCAACAATACGCGCCTACAATACAAAAAGTCTTATTGTTCGGACTCTTTTTTGTCCTGCTTTTTTTGAGTTTTAATGTACTTAAATACTTTATTGTACCTGTAGTCTGGGCAGCCATTATTGCTTATATGACCTGGCCAATTTACCAGTCAATTTGCCGTGCAACCGGGAATAGAGCGAACCTGAGTTCGGTATTGATGATGGTTCTGGTGACGCTGGTTGTGGGTATTCCGCTGACATTCGCCATTTTTCTGCTCCAGCATGAAGGCCGCAACCTGTATATTGAACTGCAGAAACAGGTCTTCTCTGGTCATCTCAATGCGCCTGAATTTATTAGAAATCTTCCGATTGTGGGCAAGGAAATTTCCCGTACTTTACATGACATCAATAATGACCCGAACAGTATTGTGCAAAACGTATCTTTATGGATTCAGGGGCATTTAAATTATGGCAAGATTGTATTTAATGAAATCAGTAAAAACCTGATCAAACTCGGCTTTGCCATGCTGTCGCTGTTCTTCTTCTACCGTGATGGCCGGACGATTTTGCAGCAGGTCAGTAAAGCGCTGGAAAAAGTCATTGGTCCGCGCGTGCATCACTATTTGAGTACCATTTCCGATACCACCCGTGCCGTGGTTTATGGCGTGGGACTGACTGCCATTGCCCAGGCTTTACTGGCAGGTATCAGTTATTTTGTGGCAGGTGTTCCAAATCCAATGGTGCTGACCATTGTGACCTTTATCTTTGCCCTGATTCCCTTCGGTCCTCCAATGGCCTACAGTGCTGTCGCATTATGGCTGTTTAGCCAAGGACAGACCTTAGAAGCGATTGGGGTGATGGTCTGGGGCGTCTGTATCGTCAGTACCGCAGATAATGTGATTCGTCCGCTGGTGATCTCGGGTGCGACCCAGATTCCTTTCCTGCTGATCATGTTCGGTGTGCTGGGCGGGATCGCCAGCTTTGGTCTGATCGGAGTCTTTATTGGTCCGGTTATTCTGGCTGTGTTGCTGGCCATCTGGCGTGAATGGTTGCATGAAAATGATCAGCACGAGCCTTTAATGATGCCCAAAGCCACCATGGCCTATGACATCGAAGAAGATAAGCAAGATCCACCCTCCTCTACACCGCTCTAAGCAGGATGGTGATTTTTATACAATGCTTACAAAGCTAAAACATTTAAGCCTTTTCTCTACATAGAATTGATCGATTGAATCTGTTTCAATGGAAACATAAATTCATAATAATCTAAGGGATGTCGATTTATGTCTTCATTGTTTAAGCTCTCTGCACTCGGTTTGATGAGTGCTGCGCTATTGACTGGCTGTGCCACCGGTTCGACACCACCTGGTCTTGAAAATACGAAAGCCGTGACTGTGAATGCAGTTTCTGCACAAGGCATTGGTCAAGCCATTGGTACAGTGTATCTGGCAGACAGTCCAGCAGGTCTAGTGATTCGTACCAATCTGAGCAACCTGCCTGCAGGTGAGCGCGGCTTTCATGTGCATGAAAAAGGTTCATGTGATCCAGCAGAAAAAGACGGTCAAATGGGTGCAGCCCTTGCTGCAGGTAGCCACTTAAATACCAACCAGGCACCCAACCACGGTACACCAATGACCGGTCATCTCGGTGACTTACCGGCACTCAAAGTCACAGCTGACGGTACGGCAAAAGTGACCCTGGTAGCACCTCGCCTGAAACTTGCAGATGTTCAAGGCCGTGCAATTATGGTCCATGCGGGTGGTGATAACTATTCTGATACACCGAAACCATTGGGCGGTGGCGGTGACCGTATTGCCTGCGGCGTGATCTAAGGATCTCAATCCAGCCCATACCAAAGCACCTTTTCTGAGGTGCTTTTTTATATCTTATAAATCAGCCAGATCATTTTACCAAGTAAGTCAAATACCACTAAAACCAAGCTTCACACTCAGAATTATTATTTTAAATACAAAAGCTTATAATCATTAAACCCGTTTATTCTTGAAAATATATCAGCTACACTCGATTCAGTTGCTAATTTTTAAATGTATTTATGAACATCAAAACGCTACGCCTTGTGGGCCTGATTGAAGGCTTTTCATTCCTGCTGCTGTTATTTATTGCCATGCCCATGAAGTACATGATGGATAATCCAATCTTGGTCAAATATGTCGGCATGGCTCATGGGGTGTTATTTCTACTCTTTCTGCTGGTGCTGTTTGTCGTCTGTGAAAAGCAAAAATGGTCACTGAGCATGTTTATGCTGGGCCTGATCGCTTCAATCTTGCCATTTGGGCCATTTATGTTTGATCGGAAGTTAAAGAAGCTGGAGCAGCCGGCTGAAGCCTGATTTACTGAAGTCTCCCTTTGAAAAAAGGGAGAAGCTGACCTCTCCCTCTTACACAGCAGTGCTGGCTCCTCTTCTTCAAGGGGAACGTCCATTTGAAATTGAATTGCTCTGTGAAATTCTAATAATTTTGAGGAAGTCCCCCTTTGAAAAAGGGGGATTTAGGGGGATTCAAAATAAAGATATTGATTTAATTTGCTAAATCCCTCCTTGCGAAGCAGCACTTCTCACCCTTTGAAAAAGGGAGGAGTTCAATCAAAACTCCCCTCTCTCCTTCCTCTCTTCCATCAGCGTTTTTAAACAGGCTCTTGGCAGAGTAAACCACAAGGCGATTAACCCCACACAAGCAATGCTATACCCCCAAATGCCATAGGCTTCATAAATCATCCGTACCAGTTCGATGACAATGAAGAAACTCAGCATCATCAGCACCGACAGTGCTGCGGCGACTGTGCCTTTAGAGACTTCAGAGGACATTAGGGCAAAACGATAGACGATCGAGAAGCTTAAACCTTCACCTAAGCTCACCAGCGTCATGCCAATAATCAAGTGATACACAAAATATTCTGGAACAAATAAGCCCGCAACAATCACCAGTGTGCCGACCAACATCATCGGTACGGCATACAGCACCGTCTGCCCTAATGGCAGTTTGTTGATTATATTGAGCAAAACCAGATTACCCGCAATCAGACCACCGAGTACCGGAATCTGCGCGATACCGTATTGCATACTGCTCAGTCCCAACTGCTCTACCAGCATGACGGGAGATAAGGCAATCCAGAGCATCAGCGGCATGCAGATCGTTGGCAATGACATGGTCAGAATAATAAAACGCTTGTTTTTCAGGACCTGTTTAAAGTCATCCCAGATATAACTTAAAGGCTGTTTCACCCGGCTGATTTTAGGATCAGGCATTTTGGCTTTCAGGCCAAACCAGCTCAGAAAAGCCAGAATAGCAATCCCGATAAAGCCCCAATGCCAAGACACATGCTCGATCATAAAGGCACCCAGTACCGGCCCCAGCAACGGCGCCAATAAAGAGACATTGGCCATCAAGGCCATGACTTTAATCGCATCGCGTTCTTCAAAGGTTTCCTGAATGGCGGCATAGCCTACGGCCCCAATCACCGACAAACCAAAGCCTTGCAGAAAACGTAGCGCAATAAAGCTTTCTATATTGGGAGTAAACAAAATGGCGAGACAGGTCATGATGAAGAAAGCCACACCACCGAGTAGTACGGTTTTACGCCCAAGCCGGTCAGACAGCGGGCCTAAAAGGCCCGCAATAAAAGCGCCACCGAGCAGGAAAAATGACATGGAGGATGGCGCCCAGGTACTACTGACGCCAAAGTCTTTAGTAATGGCCAGCATGGCTGGTTGCACCAGATCATTACAGATATAGACGGAGAACTCGAACAGCACCAGTGCCAAGGGAAACATGATCGTGGCACGGGTAAGTTTGGTGGTCTGGATGTTTTGCATGAAAGAGTGAATACTCATCTGCTCTTTTTTAGAATTATAAAAGAGCTGGGCTTGAAAAATTTGAGCGAAGTGTAGCAGAGTTTTTTCTTGAAAGCTTTTGAACCACCCAAAAGAAAAAGCGCACCCTTAAGATACGCTTTTAACTGCATTACGTTTAAAGATCAAATGAAATTATGGGCATGGTTCTTTCTGGTATTTTTTGGTATTACTGCCACGTAAGCACTGGTAGGCTTTCTGAGTATTGACCAGCTCCCACTGACGACCATCCAGCTTAAAATGATAAATGGTTTGAATGGCTTTTACCGAATCATCCATTAATCCGGTTTCTGTCACTTTCACCTGTCCGGCGGTTGGGCTTTCCACATTATTAAAGAACTGACGTAACTCGACCGTCGCCATTTCCTTACGCAATTCCGGGCGTAGTTTTAATACCTGCTCAAGCGGTGTATCTGATGTACTGACTTTAGAAATCACATTCTGTGTGGTTGCGCAACCGGTTACCGTTATACCCAGTATCAAAGTCGAAAATAAAATAATACGTAACATGGCCTTACTTCCATCGTTGTCTTTATTATTGAGCTTTATCATGCCGAGCTTTTGTCATCGAAACTATGCAAGCTGTGTAAACCGGTTTACATAACAATAAAAAAAGCGCACCTTTCGATGCGCTTTTGTAAATTTAGCCGATCCGATTAAAGATCGAATAATTTACCCGGGTTCATGATGCCGTTTGGATCGAATACCTGTTTCAGTGCTTTCATGTATTCGATTTCTTCAGCGGAACGTGAGTATTCAAGATACGGTTTCTTGGTCATCCCGACGCCATGTTCCGCAGAAATTGAACCGTCATATTTTTTCACGGTGTCAAAGACATACTTATTCACGACTTGGCATTTCGCAAAGAATTCATCTTTGGTCAGGTCAGCCGGTTTCAGGATATTCAGGTGCAGGTTGCCGTCACCGATATGACCGAACCAGCAGATTTCGAAGTCTGGATAGTTTTCATTCACGATCGCATCGATTTCTTTAATGAATGCCGGTACGTGCGTGATCAGTACAGAGATATCGTTTTTGTATGGAATAAACGGGGCGATCGACTCAGAGATGTCTTCACGCAGACGCCATAAGCTTTCAACCTGATCCAGGCTTTGGCTCATCACGCCATCCAGTACCCAACCCTGTTCCATACAGTGCTCGAAGATTTCCATCGCCTTGTCCATGATCGGTTCAAACGGCGCTTCAAACTCAAGCAATACATAGAATGGGCATTCAGTTTCGAATGGACGCTGTACGTGACCATTGGCCAATACTTTTTGCATTGCCAGTTCACCGAAGAATTCAAATGCAGTCAGGTCGATTTTCGCCTGGAAGGCATGTAACACCGGCATGATCGCATCAAAATCAGGCACACCCAGCACCATCACTTGCAGGTCATGTGGCTGGCGTTCAAGCTTGATTTCTGCTTCAGTGACCAGACCCAGCGTACCTTCACCACCGATGAATAAATGCTGTAACGCATAACCTGTCGCGTTTTTGATCATACCCTTGTTCAGACGCAGGATATCACCTTTACCAGTGACTACAGTCAGGCCCAGCACCCAGTTACGGGTCATGCCATATTTGATCACTTTAATACCGCCAGCATTGGTGCCGATATTCCCGCCGATCTGGCTTGAGCCAGAAGAAGCGAAATCCACCGGATAGTACATGCCCTGCTCTTCAGCATAGTTTTGCAACTGTTCAGTCACCACGCCTGCCTGTACGCGCACCATACGGTCTGCCGGGAAGAATTCCAGAATCTGGTTCATCTTGTCCATGCTGACCACGATCTCGCCATTCGCAGCCACAGCGCCTGCAGACAGACCTGTACGGCCACCTGATGGAGTCACAGCCACATTAAACTGGTTGGCAAGCTTCACAATCGCCTGAACCTGTTCAGTGGTTGATGGGAAAACGATGACAGATGGGTTTGGATCAAAGTGTTTCGTATGATCACGACCCCAATTCTGGAGACTGTCCGCATCAGTTTTAATACGGTTTTCACCCACAATTGCAGTCAATTGGGTCAATAACTCTGGGGTTAAAGCGACTGGAGCATTCATCGTTTGCAGACCTAGCATGAAGTAAACAAGAGAGAGATCGTCCGGCTATTTGCATAGTTTTTAAGCAAAAAGCCTGTGTAAAATACAGACGAAACATGACCATTAAAGCATCAAATCAGGCGGCTTTAAAAGCATGGCGCAATATTATAAGCTATTTTTTCGGGAATCCCTGAAAAAATGACAATTTTGCTAATATACCTTTGAAAATGATAGTTTAATTCAACCAAAATCATCATTTTCATCAATATCACTTGGCAAAATAGCTGATATTCAACTCATCAAGGAAATGTATAACCGCCCTTTTCCTGTGCTATTATACCGCCACTAAATTTGGCCTTTGTAGCGGAGCCGTAATGAGCCAACATCTATCTCTACCTAAAGATAAAATCCGTTTTCTATTGTTAGAAGGCGTTCATCAGAACGCAATCGACACATTGAATGCAGCTGGATATACCAATATCGACTATCGCAAAACAGCGCTTGAGGGTGAAGCACTGAAAGAAGCGATCAAAGATGCGCATTTTATTGGTATCCGTTCCCGTACTCAGCTCACTGAAGAAGTATTTGAAGCTGCGAACAAACTGATCGCGGTAGGTTGTTTCTGTATCGGTACCAACCAGGTGAACCTGGATGCAGCAATGCGTCGTGGTATTCCGGTCTTTAATGCACCATATTCAAACACCCGTTCGGTTGCTGAACTTGTACTTGCTGAAGCAATTCTGCTTCTTCGCCGTGTACCTGAAAAATCGACAGATACACACGCAGGCGGCTGGAACAAATCTGCAGTCGGTTCATACGAAACACGTGGTAAAACTTTAGGTATCGTGGGTTACGGTTCAATTGGTTCCCAACTTTCTGTCCTTGCTGAAAGCATGGGGATGAAAGTGATCTATTTCGACACAGTGACTAAATTACCACTCGGTAATGCTCGTCAGGTCGGTACAATGGGCGAACTTCTTGCAAATGCTGATGTGGTTTCTATTCACGTTCCTGATGTTCCGTCTACACGTAACTTCATGACCAAAGAACAATTCGCGCAAATGAAAGAAGGCTCAATCTTCATCAATGCGGCACGTGGTACATGTGTTGTGATCGAAGATCTGGCTGAAGCATTGAAATCTGGCCACCTTGCAGGTGCTGCGGTTGACGTATTCCCGAAAGAGCCTAAAGCCAACGGTGAAGAGTTCGTTTCTCCACTACGCAACATTCCAAACGTGATCTTGACGCCACACGTCGGCGGTTCTACCATGGAAGCGCAAGCAAACATCGGTCTGGAAGTTGCTGATAAATTCGTGGCTTATTCAGATAAAGGAATGACGCTTTCTGCGGTAAACTTCCCAGAAATCGCGCTGCCACTCACTGAAGGCAAACACCGTCTGCTGCATATCCACAAAAACATTCCAGGCGTATTGTCTAAAATCAACAACCTGTTTGCAGAGCACGGTATCAACATTTCTGGTCAGTCTTTAATGACCAAAGGTGATGTCGGTTATCTGGTGATGGATGTAGACGCCACTGCATCTAAAGAAGCCCTAGATACTCTACACGAAGTTGAAGGCACCATCCGCGTACGCGTATTGTTCTAATTCGACTTTATGCCAAGCCACAGTCTTCGGGCTGTGGCTTTTTATTTTTCAGGGCTATTTTTTTGCTCTCGACCCAATAAACAGTTTTACGGTTTCGCCGCTGTTCGCCTTCCAAACCAAATTTAGTCCATGTCCGCTATGAAAATTGCACCAGTGGTGCAAGCGCCGCTGATGTTACTGATCGCAATGATCAGCATACAAAGCAGCGGCTCCTTTGCCAAATTCCTCTTTGATCAGTTTCCAATTCTGACAGTCTCTGCCATGCGTCTGCTGTTAGGTGCGGTCGTGCTAGCATTGATCTTTAGAATCTGGCAAGTCAATTTTAAACAGGTGAAATGGACCGCTATTCTGAGCTACGGGATTGCCCTGGCCGGGATGAACCTGCTGTTCTATCTGTCAATTGATCGCCTGCCGCTAGGTATCGCAGTTGCGTTTGAATTTATCGGCCCTTTAAGTGTGGCGCTGTTTTATGCGCGGCAGAAATTCGATTTCATCTGGGTGGGGCTGGCTATAGTTGGACTAGTCCTGCTCTTCCCGTTTCATCAGGCCATACCCTCGCTCGACCCGCTCGGGATTCTATTCGCGTTAAGTGCCGGTGGATGCTGGGCGCTGTATATTGTGGCAGGACAAAAACCTTCAGGTGTTTCAGGCAATCACACCGTATGTCTAGGCATGTTTATCGGCATGTGTATCTTGATGCCGATTGCCCTATTCAATGGCATGCCGGCACATACTTTTGAGCCCATGAGTCTGATGTACTTTTTAGCGCTGGCAATATTGGCGAGCGCGCTGCCCTTTAGTCTGGAAATGATTGCACTGCGCAATTTAAGCGCTTTAAGTTTTGGTACGCTCATGAGCCTGGAACCTGCGATTGCGGCCTTATCCGGATTTGTATTTTTAGGGGAAAGCTTGCTCTGGAGCCAATGGCTGGCACTAGCAACCATTATTAGTGCCTCGATTGGCTGTACGGTCACTATGCAAAAACGTAAGAATCAAACGATTTAAATTTAAATCATGCATAGTTTCCGCTTTAAATATTTAAGGGCATATTTCCTTCGCAGTTTCTAAATTCAAAGCATATTGCATAAAATATTCTTTACTAAAACACATCAAAATTTAACCAGTTTGCTATAATCCGTCTCTCCCCTGAGCAAACGGTTGCACCTGTTCTGGTGCCGTATATTCCCATGCCAAACGCCCAACTTCTCGCTGTGTTGTACATGGTTTTATCCATGACCTCCTACCAGATCAGTGCCTCCTTTGCGAAGCAATTATTTACCGTACTGGATCCGTTGACGGTGACCATTTTACGGCTATGCTTTGCGGCAATTATTGTCTGTGTGATGTTCCGTTCTTGGAAAATCATTTCTCGTTTGCCTTATTTAAAATGGAAAGACCTGCTCTGCTACAGTGCGGCGCTGGGGCTGATGAATATCCTGTTCTATATATCACTCGGTAAGTTGCCACAAGGCATTGCCGTCGGTCTGGAGTTTGTCGGCCCGCTGGGATTGGCTCTGCTTTCGATTAAAAACCGCAGTGACTCTATCTGGGTGATGCTGGCAATTTTAGGGATCGCATTGATGGTGCCATGGGGACAAGCGGCCAAGCATCAGTTTGATCTGGTTGGTGCTGCATGTGCGCTGGGTGCCGGTCTATGCTGGGCCTTCTACATTTTCTTTGGGCAGCGTGTGGTGCAACAAAATATGGGCATGCATGCTCTGACCATTGCCATTAGTATTTCTGCGCTGTGTTTGCTGCCATTTGGTCTGTATAACAATGCTGCTGCGATTCTCGATACCCAGCATTGGGGCAAAGCCCTTAGCATTGCGATTCTGGCTACCGCGATTCCCTATGCACTGGATCTGAAAGCCTTAAAACAGCTAAACAAGATGAGCTATGGTACCCTCTCCAGCCTGTCTCCGGCACTGGCCGCCTTGACCGGATTTCTCTTGTTGGGCGAACGGATTGGTCTGCTGCAATGGATCGCACTGGCGTGCATCATGTTAGCCTCTGTGGGGGTAACAGTACGAGCAGCACGGCAGGCTCGACAGGAAAAAAATGCTTAAACGCTGTAAGCGTTTCTCTAGCCATTTTCCTTGATAAAAAGATGGCGATTTAACCCACTGTTGTCCCATAGTTGAAGTAATTCAGTTTAAGCTACGCGCGTGTGGCAGGGATGCCACACATTACCCATCACGACACGACGTCGTGTATGGGTAATAAGAGACTTTTGCCTACTTTGGGTCTTTCCAAAGTAGGGTTGTGCCTACACAAATCCATCTAAACTTTTAAACAAAATATGAGGCCGTGTAATATTTAACTAAAAATATTAATAAATTTCATACAGTTAAATAAATTTTTTATTGCTTCATACAAGTCTAGTTAAAATTGTAAGACAGCAATGCAATTTAGCCATTTTTTACCTTGCTGATTTTGAATTTAAAATTTAACTCTCGACCAGCATATCTTTTTTCATATCTTTATAACGTTTATATTCACTCTTGTATTGGAGCGCTAAAGCCGTCTTTTGTTCTGCATCCAGAATTTTACCCGCCTGTTGGAAGAAACCATGTTCTTCTTCTTTTAAATGGTGATGAACCTTCTCGGACAGCTTTTTGGCTTGCGCCAGCCAGCTCGGATTACTGAAGTCAGTTTCGCTCAATGCCTCGATCATTTCATCCATTTCATGGTGTTCAGCCAGGGCATGCCGGGTAATATTCAGGCCGGAATCAGTCATCATCAAGGGAATATAGAAATAGCGGTCTTCAGCCGTTTCATGGGCAAAAAGTTCATTTTTTAGTTGCTTAAACAATTCACGGCGTTCAGGTGTATCCCCGGAAGTCTGTAATAGTTTTTCTGCCAGCTCACGCTGAATTTCATGACTTTCCCTAAGTGCTTCAAAAATGCTGGTCATGTCATTGTTCTCCTCTTTCTTTTCATGCCTTTAGACTCAGCATAGAGCTGCACAGCTCAATAATCAGGAGGTTTTATAAGGGGAATTTGTATAAAGAACTTTAATATTGAGAATGGTTTACATCCCTGTTTTTTATCAAAAGAACATTTGATAGGCCATGCGACAAATCAGCAAACTGACCAAAATCAGGAACAGAATCCGGATAAAGCCACTGCCATATTTAAAGGCCAGTTTTACCCCGACAATTGAACCCAAAATATTGGCGACAGCCATCATGGCACCGACCACAAATAACACATGGCCGGTTGGAATAAAGAAGCTTAAGGCTGCTAAATTGGTGGTGAAATTGGCGATTTTTGACAATGCCGATGCATGTAAAAAATCCACACTCAGATAACGGATAAAAAAGAAGATAAAAAAACTGCCCGTACCGGGACCAAAAATCCCGTCGTAAAAGCCAATTAGCAGGCTGCCTATGGCACCAAGCATCAGCATTTTCCGCGTCAGTCTTTGCTCAACATGCACCCGGCCAAACTGCTTTTTCATGAAAGTATAGATCGCAATCACGATCAGCATGACCAGCACGAAGGGCCGCAGAATCTCCACCGGAATCAGGGTAACACTGGCCGCTCCGACAAAGGAGCTAACAAAGCTGCACAGCGCAATTACCCCAAGCAAAGCCCAGGGCAATTTAACCTGACGCAAATAAGACCAGGCCGCAGAACCGGTGCCACAGATTGATGCCAGCTTATTGGTCCCAAAGACTGTTGCTGGCTGCAAATGTGGCAGGCTGCTCATAATCGCCGGGATCTGGATCAGACCACCGCCACCTACTGCAGCGTCGATGGCACCAGCCATAAAAGCAAAGCCAATCAGGCTGATGATGATCTCGATATCCATATCAGTTTAATCCTGAAAATCTGCTAGAGATTCAGTACCCGCTTCGGCACCAGACGTTTTTTATCACTAATTTCTGCCAAGCCTAAACATTTTTCACCATCAAAAACCAAGACCTGTTC
>CANQWW010000075.1 GCA_947627655.1 uncultured Acinetobacter sp.
ACTAAGAACAAACGTACTATGCCGGAAAAAATGGAAATCAAAAAATTTGATCCAAAAATCCGTCAACACGTGATCTTCAAAGAAGCTAAAATCAAATAATTTTAGTGTTCTTGAAAAAAGCGGCCTTTTAGGGTCGTTTTTTTTTGCATTTTTTTTATTCAGCTTGATAAACTTTCTATCTGCTCTGGCACTTTTTGTGCTTATTTCCCATTAAAAATTAAATTTCGATAAATTTTAACTTCAAAAGGAGTGTTTAGTGCCTCATGACGTAGATCTTATTATTTTACTTGCTGTTGGTTTCGGCTTGGCCCTGGCATTCGGCTATATTGCCGCACGCCTGCGCCTCCCCCCTCTCATCGGCTATCTCATCGCTGGTATTCTGATCAGCCCGAATACGCCCGGGGTGGTTGGCGATATCCAGCTGGCCAACCAGCTTGCAGAACTTGGCGTCATGTTCCTGATGTTTGGTGTCGGGATGCACTTCTCCTTAGGTGATCTGATGCAAGTGCGCCGGATTGCCTTACCTGGTGCGATTTTACAGATTACGGTGGCCACCCTGCTCGGGATGGGCGTGTCCATGCTCTGGGGCTGGAGCTTTGGCTCAGCGCTGATTTTCGGCTTAAGCCTGTCCTGTGCCAGTACCGTCGTGCTGCTTAAAGCGCTCGGGGATCGCGGTTTGCTGGACTCGATTAACGGGAAAATTGCGGTCGGCTGGCTGCTGGTTGAAGATCTGGTCATGGTGCTGGCATTGGTATTGCTACCAGCGACCGCAGTACTCCTCGGCGGTCAGGCACTGGAAGGCAGCAGCGATGAAAATGTCTGGGTCACTTTAGGCCTTACCCTGCTCAAAGTTGCCGGTTTTATTGCCTTTATGCTGATTATCGGTAAACGGCTGGTACCACGCATTATTCAAATCGTGGCCCGTCTCGGTTCTCGAGAGTTATTTACCCTTACGGTCGTCGCTGCCGCGATATCTATTGCCTTTGGTGCTTATAAGATTTTTGGTGTCTCGATGGCACTCGGTGCGTTCTTTGCCGGTATGGTAGTAAAAGAATCGGACTTTAGTCATCGGGCTGAACAGGAAACCCTGCCCCTACGCGAGATTTTCTCTATCTTGTTCTTTGTCTCGGTGGGGATGCTGTTTGATCCACGTATCCTGATTGAACAGCCGCTGCATGTGCTGGCGGTACTCGGTATTATCATGATTGGTAAAACCATTGCTGCGATGGCGCTGGTGCTGTTCTTCCGCTATCCGATCAATACCGCCTTGACGGTAGGTGCTTCGTTGGCACAAATCGGTGAGTTTTCCTTTATCCTCGCAGCACTCGGTGTTTCACTGAATCTGCTATCGATGGAAGGCCAGAACCTGATTTTGGCTGGTGCGCTGATCTCAATCACGTTAAATACTTTTATTTTTTCAGCGGTGGAACCGGTACAAAAATGGATCCGCGAACGTTCCAGTCTGGCGCGCCTGCTCGAACGCAGTGGTGATCCTTTGGCGATGTTGCCGGATGAAGTATCACAGGATTACCTGCGCGATCAGGTGGTGATTGTCGGTCACGGTGAGGTCGGACGTCGTATTACCCTGTCCCTGATGGAAAAACAGATCAAGGTAGTCATTGCCGAAGAAAATCGTGACATCGTAGAAAATTTGCGTAGCAAAGGCATTGCTGCCGTTTCCGGGGTGGCGACTGAACCCGGTGTCCTGATTCAGGCCCATATCCAACATGCGCGCCTGCTGGTGATCTCCCCGATGGATATTTTGGACATCCATAAAATTGTAGATATCGCCAAGATGCTGAATCCCAAAATCCAGGTCTTGGTATGTGCCGAAAGCAAGGAAGAAGCTGACGTAATCCGCCGCGATAATGTCGGTGCGGTCTACTATGCCAAAGAAGAAATGGCCAAGAATATGAGCAGTCATATCTTGCACCAGATTGAAGTGGCGCATCAGCAGCCGGCTTCTCACTGAGTTTTTCACTGCCAATAAATAAAAAAGCGCACATAAATGTGCGCTTTTTTATGTCACTCAGTGCAGCAATCAGCTGAGATATTTTGGTTTTTCATCCACAATTTCAGCCTGCCACTCATTGACCTGTTGCTCTAGCAGACCAAATAAAGCCACCTGAATCATCTGCTGAGCAACCTGAGGGGTCTGCTCACCCAATAATGCTTTGACTTCATCATTAAACTGAATCGTGACTAAGGGCTGTTGTTCTGAGCCTGCATTGCGTAATGCTAACTCACCACTCTCAAGTTGAACGAGTTCTAAAATCGCGTCTTGATTACCAAATAATTCTTTCAATTGTTCTATAGACATATATCCTCCATGTTCAACATGGTGGCAAAGCGCAGAAACACTTTGCATCTCTTCGTTTATTGGATATAGGGTTGATCAGCACAATTTCAAGGGCTATTGGTCGGATTAAAATTCCACCATTTCATTACGAAAGCCGTCAATCAGCTGGGTCAGGTCACTATGCCATTCGCGCAGGATGGCAGTATCCGGCAACCAGGCTTGTGGAGTTTGAGTCACTTTGATAATCAGCTTGGAAGAAGTTTCATCTTCCGGTTCTGGCACGCTCGGTTCTGGAGTGTACTGGCATAAGCGATAGGCGCGTTTCAACTCAGCAATGAAACCTTCCTTGGACAATAACTGCAACACGGTCACCTCAGGCGAAACCTGTCCTTTGGCAGCCATCTGTTCCTCAATCGACGTTAAGCTCGGACTCAGGTCATTCAGGCGGTAGTAACGGACCAGTTCCTGTAAAAAAGCCAGTACAGCGCCATGCAAATGAAAGACGGCTGCTTCGCGCTGAGCTTGTGCCTGCTGCACATGTTCGGTCTGCTCAGCTTGCTGACAGGCAAGGCGGGCGAAATAAAGTTTTTGGTTGGTGCGATCCGCATGGTAACGCGCAACACGAGTCATGGATTTTTCCTAAGGTTTACAAATTTTGGCTTTTATAACTTAAAACCAGATCATTCTTTTTACAATGCAATTTATGGGATTTATACTTTTTTCTGATACCGAGAAAACCGGATAATTTTTTACCCAAGGAAATTTCTTATTTTTGAACCATTTTCAGATCAGGATCAACTGGATGCAGTCCAAGAAAGTAAACAGAAAAGTTTAGATTTCTGTTTTTTCCATAAAAAAGGAGCATCATCTGCCCCTTTTTCATTTTAAGCCTGTGGCTTGTCTTCCGCCTGTTTCACACGAATGCCTGTGCCATGTAAGCGTAAGGTATTTAAACCTTTAATCGCTTTAACTGCTTCACGGCCATGCGGCATTTCTACAAAGGCGAAACCTTTAGATTTACCGGTTTCAGCATCCAGCACCAGCGTACACGTATCTACTGTGCCGTATTGCTTAAACAATTCCAGTAGCTCAGCTTCCGTTACAGTACGTTCCAAATTACGAACTAAAATTTTCATTTGATAACCTTAAGAAGATAGGCAAAAAATATCAAAAAGCACGCGCCTACTCTACTTTTTGCATGTAATCACATGGAGCTAGTTTAATCGAGATCAATACCAAAATCTAAATTAATCGAGTTACGTTCGATTAAGGCACTTTTTACCGTTTGCTGACGGGTCTTGTAATGCGTTTCCATGGTACATAAATTGCGTGTCAAATCATTCATAAAATAACTGGCAATTTTTCGACCTTGCTCATCGACAGTTTCACGTGCCCAGTGGTTTAAATTCTGCTTGGTCAGGATCAGCTCATCCTGAGCACGGGTCAATGCCACATACAGTACTCGACGTTCCTCTTCAACATCATCAAAGTCACCCTGTGCACGGGCATGAGGATATTGTCCCGGAGTAACATTCGCCACATAGCAGACTTTCTGTTCGGTACCTTTCGCCGAATGGATGGTAATCAGTGTGACCACATCGGTATCCGACTGGCGTTCAATTTCAGAGATCGACACTGGGTCTAAAACATAAGCTTCAAGGAATTCACTCAATTGCCCATGCTTTGCTGCCAGTTGTTTAACCAGCTCAAAATCACCCTGGCGGCGGTTCCAGTCTTTTTTATAGTTTTCCGACAGCTGGTTTTCAATAGCCTGAATAGCAAGGGTTACACAGGCTTGAACCTCAGTTTTGAGTACCGCCATCTGTTTCATGATCAGAATAGTTTCGAGTGGAATCTTACCGAATTTTTCGAGTTTGTCAGCAATGCGTTCCAGATTAGGTTCAGCCAGAAGCTGCTGTGACAGTTTGCTGGCTCCGACATCGCCAACGCCATTCCACAGGGTCAGGAAACGCATCCAGGCGATATCATCCAGCGGATTGGCTACAATCCGTAGCAAGCTCAGTAAATCTTTCACATGGGCCGTTTCTAACAGTTTCATCCCGCCAATAAAGCGATAGGGTACATTGGCCGCAATACAGGCTGCCTCAATATGTCGGGCGGCAAAACTGGAACGCACCAGCACCATATGATCTGACCATTTATTCCCAGTCAGGTAATGACGCTCTTTAATATCAATAGCAATCCATTTGGCTTCATCAAATTCGTTCGGGAAGACATGCATTCTGGGCTTGATGCCTTCGCCACGATGCGCATCCAAACGTTTGTCATATTGGATTTCTGATTGATCTAGTAGCCAGTTAGATAAGTCTAAAATTTCCTGGGTGGAACGGTAGTTTTTTTCCAGCTTAAAGATCTGGGCATCCGGCACCCGTTCCTTGAAATGGTGGATATTTTCAAAATCCGCACCACGAAAGCCATAAATCGACTGTGCATCATCTCCGACACAGAACAGGCTGACCTGCTCTTTCAGAGGCTCCAGTAAGGCCCATTGCAGCGGATTGGTGTCCTGCATTTCGTCAACCAGCATATGTCGGCAGATCGATGCCACATAATCCACCAGACCCTCTGACTGTGCCAATGCCATTGCAACAACTGCCAAAATATCATCATAGTCGAGAAAGTGACGCGCCTTTTTACGTGCTTCGTACTCCTTCATGATATCGGCAATCTGGTCTTTCAGTGCCAGATATTCCGGCAACTGTTTTTCCAGCGCGATACTGAGCTTTTGCCGGGTATTACGGGCAAAAGAATATAAATCACATAACTCTTGTGGCTTAGGTAAATGATTGGGATTTTTCTTGTCATCACGACCACGAATCAGCCGGAACAGCATCAGCTGATCATCACGATCAATAATCGAAAACTGCTCCAGTCCAAATGCTTTGGGAATCCGGCGCAGCAGATACATACAAAAAGTATGGAAAGTCGATGCCCGTAAACCCTTTGCCTGCTCACCCAGTGCCAATTCTACCCGCGCCACGATTTCACTGGCCGCACGACGGGTAAAGGTCAAAATCTGAATCTGGTTCGCTGGCACACCTTGATCAATCAGGTAAGCTGCACGTGCGACGATGGTTTTAGTTTTACCACAGCCTGCCCCAGCCAAGACCAAACTGTGCTTTACTTCAGTGGTGGCTGCATTTTTCTGTTGGGGATTTAGTTCGTCAATTAGGCTGGCTAAACTCATGATGATCCATCGTGCTAGGGAGATGGGTAGTTTAACAGATCACTCTTATTATGGCTTTCAGCTGCTTTAACACAGCCTCAAATTTTATCTTGGGATTTGTTATTGGGATGACAGCAGGGATGCTGTCTGCTGGATTGGGGTATAAGGACATACCCTCAATCCAGCAAAAGGATTTTTGTTACTTTTCATCTTTGAAAAGTAAAGCAATGCCTACAAAAATCATTCTGCCTACTGCACGTCTAATGGGGCTGTATCCAAATTATTCCTAATCTCTAAAGCCATGTGCATTACCGTAGTTTCCAAATGCCTTTCCGCATTTTTTAATGCTTCTGCTAATGTGCAATCCGGTAGATTAATCCCGATAATCTGCGTAAATCCAGCATCGAATAATGGCTCAATTCCCTCACCGACCATCCCGGCAAAAGCAAACACAGGCTTGCCATATTGCTGTGCGACTTGCGCCACACCAAACGGGGTTTTGCCCATTAAGGTCTGGTGATCTATCTTCCCTTCACCTGTCAGCACTATATCGGCCTGAGCAATCTTTGCAGCTAAACCAGTTTGCTGAATAATCAGCTCTACCCCTGACTGGATTTTCGCTTGTGCAAAAGCAAGTAAACCGAATCCGAGTCCACCTGCTGCGCCTGCACCTGCCACATGCTGTAAATCGACATTCAATGTCGACTCCACCACATCCGCAAAATGACTGAGATTTTGATCAAGGATTTTGATCATCTCAGGCGTTGCACCTTTTTGTGGAGCAAAAATAGCTGATGCCCCGTTTGTCCCGCAGAGCGGATTATTTACATCACTCGCAATCAGAACTTCGGTATGCGCCAAACGTGGATCTAAACCAGACAGGTCGAGAGCATCAATTTGATTCAGATTACCGCCACAAACTGTGATTTCCTGCGCATGCTGATCTAGAAAGCGGACACCCAAAGCATACGCCATGCCCGCACCGCCATCATTGGTGACACTACCGCCTAAACCTATGATGATTTTTTGTACTCCAAGATCTAAGGCCTGTTTGATCATTTCCCCAGTGCCAAAGGTCGAAGTGCGCATGGGATTGCGTTCATATACGTCAAGCAGGTGAATACCATTGGCTTTCGCCATCTCAATTACCGCAGTTTGGCCCTCACCAACCAAACCCAAATAGGTGTCAATACGCTGTTGTACTAATGGCCCTGTG
The DNA here is from genome assembly GCA_947627655.1 of uncultured Acinetobacter sp. GTDB lineage: Bacteria > Pseudomonadota > Gammaproteobacteria > Pseudomonadales > Moraxellaceae > Acinetobacter. The sequence goes on from CANQWW010000075.1 coordinate 6,703, forward strand.
ACCTGACATTCAACTTTCTGACCGTGTAGACTGGAGATCATGGCATCGACCGTGCCTTCGCCCCCATCAGCCATCGGAACAGCGATACAATTCGCTTCAGGAAAAACCTGCAAGATGCCCCGCTGCATCGCTGCACAGGCCTGTACAGCGCTGAGACTTTCTTTAAAACTATCTGGAGCAAGCACAAAGGTTGGCATAAAATCTCTTTATTTAATAATCATTTGTATTCTGGATAGAATGGATTTTATCCACAGCCTAAGATTCTCTTGTGGATAAATTCATCCTTATTCACATTAAAGTTTCCAGCCCATCTCAACCGCAGTTAAATCCCCTATCAATGTTTCATCTAATGACTCAGGCATCTGACTGCGACTTGGTGAGGTTGGAATATAGCCGGCCATCAGTTCAGCCTTGGCTTGCGGAAATAGCGGTTGCTGATTCGGAAATGCATAACCGACTGGATAAACTGGCTGGCCGCTGCCGAGTTCATATTTATCACTGGCACCAAAGGCATGTAAAAGCTCATGCACCAAAACCACTTGATTGCGTTCAGCATTTTTCTGCGAGGCAAATAAGTTCACTGAACCAATACGGCCTTTTTCAAGCGCAGTCGAATGCTTTAAGATTTTAATCTGCTCAGGATCATAGTAGTTTAAATACAAGGTTACACTGGCACTGACATCAGCACGTTGATGTTGCTTCCACGCATAATAGCGGAATTTTAAACTCCACAGCATGGCATCTAGAAGTGCGGCATGATCCGGCACTTTCGGTGGTAATTGTTTGAGTTCGCGACCAAGATTGAAATAAAAATAGGTCGGTTGCCCTCGATACTGCTGAGCTGCCTGTTCCAGATATTTTTGTGCGCCATTCCAATCCTGAGCAGACAGCTGCTGGATATATTGCTGGGTTGTCGCTGAACCATCGGCATTAATGGGATGGAGTAAGACAATAATCGGTTTAGTCCAATCTTGATTCTGGTCGCGGTAGGCATTGATTGCCACGACAAACAAAATAAGCAATAAAATTAAAATTCGGATTTTTTTCCACATGATTCAATATCAGTCATATTTATATTTTTTCTGCCTTACATTATGCATAAAAAATGCCGACTTTCGTCAGCATTTTTTAGAGATTGCGAGCTTAAGCTTCAACCCATTTTCCATCTTGATACACGATGGACCATTTGGTCTGTTTACCTTCCGCTGTTTCCGAACCAATATATTGTGATTGGTTTTTACGGCTGAATTTCACCAGCGTCGGGTTCCCTTCCGGGTCTACATCAGGTGCTTGCAAGATAAACTGGTATTTCGGATCCAGCTGATCAGCAACGGTACGCAATTCTGCCACTTTCGGGGCACGGGTTTCACGGACTTTCGGGAACTTGCTGGCTGCCAGGAACAGACCTGCAGCACCATCACGCAACACAAAAAAGTCATCATGTTTGGTGGAACGCAAATGTTCCATTCTGATCGGATCGACCCGTGGTGGCGCAGGCTGACCGTTCTTCAAGACTTTACGCGTGTTTTCACAGCTGGTACAGGCAAAGTAAGGACCAAAACGACCGGTCTTCAGCTGCATCTCGCCATCACATTTGTCACATGGAATGGTTGGGCCGTCATAGCCTTTAATTTTGAACTCGCCTTCTTCCAGCTCAAAACCGGTACAATCCGGGTTGTTACCGCAGATATGCAGTTTACGACCACCATCAATCACATAACTGTCCATCGCGGTTGCACAAATCGGGCAACGCTTTTTCGACATCAAGTCTGCGGTTTCAGCGGCATCATCATCAGACAGCGCGGCCAATGATTCAACTGGGGTTAAGTTCAATGTACCTTTACAGCGTTCTTTTGGCGGCAAGTTATAACCCGAACAGCCCAAGAATACGCCGGTCGTCCCGGTACGAATCTGCATTGGACGCTCACACTCTTTACAGTGCACTGCATCGACTTCTACAGGCTGATTACGGCGCATACCGCTTTCACCCTGTGCATTGGTTAAACGTTTCTTAAAGTCCCCATAGAAGCTATCTAGCAGATCTTTCCAGTTACGTTCACCATCTGCCACTTTATCCAGCTGACCTTCAAGGTCTGCGGTAAAGTCGTAGTTCATCAGGTTATTGAAACTTTCATCCAGACGACCGGTCACAATCTCACCCATCTTCTCAGCAAAGAGACGACGGTTTTCCAGCTTCACATAACCACGATCTTGAATGGTCGAGATAATCGCCGCATAAGTCGATGGACGGCCAATGCCCTTTTTCTCGAGTTCTTTCACCAGAGACGCTTCAGTAAAACGTGCGGGTGGTTTGGTAAAGTGCTGTGATGGATCGAGTTTGACCAGATTAAGAAGTTCACCCACTTTCACTGCTGGCAATAACACATCATCATCAGATTTGTTCTGGCCACGTACTTTGGTGAAACCATCAAATACCAGAGTACGGCCTTTGGCTTTCAGCTCCACACCATTGGCATCGACCAGAATAGTCGATGACAGATATTGTGCTGGTGTCATCTGACACGCCACAAACTGGCGCCAGATCAGGTCATACAAACGCTGTGCATCACGCTCCACACCCACCAGACTGTCACCTTTGAGGCTCACTGTTGATGGACGGATCGCCTCATGCGCTTCTTGGGCACCGGCTTTATTGCCATAACGATTTGGTTTGGCAGGTAAGTACTTCTCACCAAATTCGGATTCGATATGCCCGCGGACCATGCTTACCGCATCATCACTCAAGAATGTCGAGTCAGTACGCATATAAGTAATAAAACCGGCTTCATACAAGCGTTGTGCCAGCATCATGGTTTTCTTTACAGAAAAACCGAGACGCGTGCTGGCGGCCTGTTGCAGGGTCGAGGTGATATATGGCGCGCTTGGGTTGACCTTGGTGGGCTTATCTTCACGGGCAGAAACGGTATAATCCGCATCTTTAATCAGGTTTAAAAGCGCATCGGTTTCGGCTTTATTGCGCAGCTTTAAAGTCTTGCCATTTTGCTTGACCGCTTCCAGACGAATCTCGTCTTTCTGCGATTTAGTATCGGCAAACACCTGCCAGTATTCTTCAGGAATAAAGGCACGAATTTCACGTTCGCGTTCTACGACCAGCTTGACTGCCACTGACTGCACACGACCAGCCGACAAACCACGGGCAATTTTCTCCCACAAGAGTGGCGAAATCATAAAACCGACCACGCGGTCTAGGAAACGACGTGCCTGCTGGGCATTGACCTTATTGGTATCCAGACGGGTTGGGTGTTTAAACGCTTCCTGAATGGCATTTTTGGTAATTTCGTTGAACACCACACGCTGATAACGTGAGTCATCGCCGCCAATCACTTCTTTTAAGTGCCAGGCAATCGCTTCCCCTTCACGGTCCAAATCCGTTGCCAGATAGACTTCATCGACTTGCGATGCCAGTTTTTTCAGTTCAGCTACGACATGTTCTTTGCCGGGCAGCACTTCATACTTGGCTTTCCAGTCGTGTTCCGGATCAACTCCCATGCGGTTAATCAGGGCCTGTTGCGATTTTACGGCTTTTTCAGCTTCTGTCAGCTTGGTGCGCGTTGCCGGTTTTTTCTCTGCAGTTTTCGCAGAACCGCCGGTAGGCAAATCACGGACATGGCCGACCGATGATTTGACAATATAGTCTGAGCCAAGATATTTATTGATTGTTTTCGCTTTTGCAGGCGACTCCACAATCACTAAGGCACGCTTATTTCCAGCGTCGGGAGACTTCGCTGTGCTGCTTTTTGATGTGGACCGAGGAGCGTTCGCCATAATTAACCGTTAATCCTGTATATTTAAAAATTAAAGTTCAGCCAAGGTATGTAACAGTGCCTTGATGTCGTCAAGCTGAGTAGCTCTTAAATCAGCTTCTTCATCCCAATACAATCCAACACAGTTTGCCTGCATATCAATAGCATAAATGCCCTTTAATGCAATGGGAAAATCTTTAAATTTTTCATCTCCCTGCACAAGTTGCAGTTTCTGCTCAACCACGCGGGCCCGCATTAATGCCAGACGAGCTTCTGGAATCAGCACACTATAATAGGCCACCATGCTGGCACGGCTTTCTGTGGCCATAGGTACTTTGGTCCAGTCAGGTGCTTTGACCAAACGTGGATGAAGTCCCATTTTGCGGGCTTTATCGCGCATCAGACCAAGGGCTTTTTCTCTTGGACTGACACGCAGACCAAAAATCGACCCAAGCACAAAGACCACGATAACAATCGCAACCCAGATTCCAGTATTTTCCATAGCTTAACCTTTATGTTCTGTTATTAGAGTTGCATAAGCTCAATATAAAACGCAAGTTCGCACGATAAAATTAATTCAAGAACATTTCATGACTATATAAAACTTCATGACCATTCCAGTAAATATAACCTTTCTCAATCAGTTCTTTCAGTAATAAACGTACATCAGATTTTGGGAACAACTGTTGCAGAAAATCGCGCAGTTCATAAATATCTTTCGGTTTATCGCCTTGTAATTCGCGTAATTTACGTGCCACTTCCAGTTGTACATGATCAATACGGGCAAAGTTACGGAATAGGGCCTGCTGCGCCGACTGAATGGTTGCTTTTTCTTCTACTACTGCTGACGGACTCAGGTTAAGACCCGTGATGGCCTGTTGTAAATCCTGAGCAAGCTCCTGAGTCGCGGAGAGATCAAGCTGCGACCATTGCTTGAGGACTTTTTTACGAAAGGCGATCTGGTCTTCATAGCGTTTTACAATTTTCAGGTTAATCAACATACCAATCAATTGCTGAGCCTGATCCGGAACCACCTGCAGAATATTGGCAAGTGAATTTTTCAGAGTGTCCAGTGACGTAGGCTTACCTGACATTTTGGCCACCGCATCACAATATTTTTTCACCAGTTGCAAGGCCGGTTTCTGCTGAATGGTTGCAATACTAGGAAGCTTAAATTTAAGCTGTGCTTTCGTACTCTGTGGTTCTGCTGCCTGTACGCGGGTCAGCGTACAGCTGATATTTGATCCGATCAACATCTGCAGCAGCATGTCACTACAGTCGACAGCAGAAATCAGTTCTACATGTGTGTCTGGTTCCAGCAGCGCCATGAGCTGTCCTGCCACCACGGCATATTCATATTCACGCTGCTCGGCTTTTGGCGTATCCAGAACGACGACCTGTCCAGTCGCAATCCATTCTGCCAGCTCATTCAGTTCAGCCAGTTCAAATTCAAACTTGCCTGCACAATTAAACAGGTAAAGGGTCGAAAAATGTTGGAGGATTTCACGCAACAGCCGGGCTGTTGGGAAATTATTTTCAAGGTCGAGCAAAATAACTTTCGAAGACATGGAAGAATAATCTGAACATGAGCAGAAGGCGCTATTAGAGTGGCAAGCATAAAAAAGGTCAAATGATTTTACAAGTATCTGTCTTCATCGAATCAGACTTGTGAGCCTATTGAGAATAGGCGTAATAAAAATCAAAACCCTCACGATGGAGTAATGCCTATCAGTTAAGCAATTAACTGATATCTTCTTTTTTAAATTTATGATGATATTTGATAGATGGAAAAGTCATCCGCAACTGTTTGAGGCAGGACTACATTAAAAAATGATTGTTTCTGCGACAAATTTACTTATAGAAGGTGGTTGACGAGTTTTGCGGTGAGGAGCATT
>CANQWW010000076.1 GCA_947627655.1 uncultured Acinetobacter sp.
CCCATACACGACCTCCTGAGCCAGTTTTAAGCACTACTTTAAAACGTAGCGCAAGGATGGGTAATGTGTGGCATCCCTGCCACACGCACGTCGCTTAAACCGAATTACTTCAACTCTGGGACAGCAGTAGCTTCGGCTCCCTGTTTTAGGCCAATCAGCAGTAAAAAATGCATCAATCTGTACCCTTACCCGCTGCTTTGCATTGAGTTTCGGCAAAGTGCACCCATACTAGATGCCAACAGATTCTAGATTTTAATTCGAGTGCAACATGACTGAGCTAAATAATATCACCGTGACCACTTTGGACGATGGCATGGTTTCCCTGCTGATTAATCAACAGCCGGTCTCTGAAAAATATGAAGCCAAGTTTGATGCCAGTATTGTTGAGGATATCCAGGCACTCGAAAATGGCGGCAAACTGAAGCTGTTTGAACAGTTTATTTTTTCACATACCGACCTGAATTTTGAACATGCCTACTATTATGTAACCGGCATTGAAAAGCTAGATGATGGTTACCGACTGGCCAAACATTTTGTCTATCGTATCAAGGTCCAGGATCAGCCTGAAATTGAACACGTCATTAGCAATCAGGGCAAGCCAATGACGGCAGACGATGTGCGTTCCTTTATCAATGCACATGTCCAGAAATCCCTGACCGATTTTACCGACCTGAACTATGCCTACTAAGTAGCAAGTGGCTGTTTAAAATAACCCGATGCTAGAGAGCACGCTCAGTCGTGCTCTTTTTTATACATCTTTATCTGTGAATTAAAAATATTAATAAATCGGTTTTACATATCAATTCTATAAAAATATTCGGTTTTTATAATCAATAGATTAGCGTTATGATCAGTGTCATCCCAGGCAACTTGATGAGGAAGAAGAGCAATGGCTGACCAAAAACGCAAAACTGAAACTATTCAACATATCCAACGCCTGCAATTACCTGAGACCCTGATTCAGTCTCTGGACGATGCTTCTGAAGCAGAAAGCGTCGCAATGGCGATCCAGTCTTTGCAGGGCTTGGTACAGCAATGGAACTAGACAGGCAACACTGCTTTTCTTAGGGTTAAATTGTGTGAAATGTGTACTATTTAGTGGCTTTTTGGCCGCTGTGGCTTGACCTGAATGACAGGAATGTTCAGGATATATTGTGCAGATTCTCAAACGCTTAGACTTTAAATATCATTCAAACTGACACAGAAGTCATGGCATAATCATAATCTCTCTGCATTCTTTAAAGAATAGCTGCCTGATCTTCACAGTTTCTCTGCAATTTTTGCGTACATTAGACCTGTAGAAAACGAACAATTGATTGAGGGTTCACCATGAAAAAGCTTTTGGTTGCTTTGACAATGTCGATCAGCATGTTGACGCTGACAAATATTGCCACTGCTGCTCCGCATTTTGATGATGAACGTCATGATCATCCACGTTTTAATAATCCAGGTCAGGCGAAAAAGCATCGTCAAGCGGATGAGCATAAGGCCGAAGATCGCCGTCGCATGCGAGAAGAACGTGGAGTAAAACGCCTACAGCAGCTCAAATGGCAGCCGGGCTATGTCATGCCGCAACATTATCGTGGCAATGGCTATAAGGTTGAATATAAAGATCATAAATTGCCAAAACCAGACCGTAAGCAACAGTGGTATAAAGTCAATAATGACTATATTTTGGTCGATTCCGAAAACAACAACATTATCCGTATTCTTGATCACTGATTGAGCTAATCGCTACTGCATATATTTTTAAAAGACCCAACTTGTTTGTAATGCCAGTCAGTTAAGGAGTTTAGAAATAGGCTCTGTAACTTTTTAGCTATTCACGACGGAGTCTTAACTTTTTAAATCAAATGCTTACTATGTTATTTGTTACTTTGGTTTCGCCCAAAGTAACCAAAGGCATTTGTCATCCGCAAAACTCGTCAGCCACCTTCTATGAGTAAATTTGTCGCAGAAACAATCATTTTTTAATGTAGTCCTGCCTCAAACAGTTGCGGATGACTTTCCCACTGATCAAATATCATCATGAATTTAAAAAGAAAATGCTAGTCAATTGCTTAACTGACTAGCATTACTACCTAAGACAAGGTTTATTTCTATTTATGTAGTGCTTGTGGAGAGCAGGCTAGCCCGGAATTTACTGATCTAGCCCCGGCCATTCACGTAACTGATGCGCACTGTCCCAGAACAGCCATTCCAGTTTGGCTGCATAGGTATAAGCTGCATGCATTTTAGCCCGGGTATCAGCATCACAGCGTTCGGCAATACGGTCAACGGTATCAATCACGGCACGAACAGCGTTATGGAACTCTTCACCGGCATAGGTATCGACCCAGGCCTGATAGGGGTTGTTCGGCACCGAATTATCGACAATATCTTGACCGACTTCGGCATAAATCCAGAAGCACGGCAGTAAGGAGGCCAGCACCACCGGATAGCTTTCTGACCAGGCCACTGCCGTCAAATAAGAGGTGTAATGGTGACAAGCCAAGCTAAGCGGCGTGGTTTCAAACTGCGCTTTACTAATCCCAAAATTCTGCATAAAGCCGTTGTGCAGGCTACGCTCGACCACAATGGCAATCTTGGCAGCTTCAGTAAACTGGATCACCTCATCGGCTGAAAACGCTTTGGCGGCACAGATGGCCAGTGCCCGGCCATAGGCTTCCAGATAATGTGCATCCTGAATCACATAGTGACTAAAGGCCTCCCGGCTCAAGGTACCGGCAGCCAGTTCCTGATTAAAGGGCAGGGCCAGGGTTTTCTGATACAAATCCAGATTACGTTGCCAGACCTCTGTAGAAAAACTCATGCTTAAATCCTTTGCATCTTGATTCAATTCAGCAGCTGACTATAGCAAAGATCGGGCGCTATAAAGCCTGATAAGTGATGCTGCATAAAAATAATCCAAAAAGCTACCGAGAATTACTTTGGTTTAAGTCTTAAAAGTTCCATAATGTCGACAAATTTTCACAGCTATTCATTCTTGCTACTGCGAAATGATTTTTTTAAAAATTCTGTTAATACAAGGTCGATTTGTATGTTGAAACATTTTGGTTTCTCAATTGTATTTACGATCGTGTGTCTTGGTTTATCTGCTTATTGGGGTTATACCCATGGACCTGAAGCAGGTCTGCAAACCATGTTCACAGCACTGACCATCACTGCAATTCTTGCAATTATGGAAGTGTCGTTGTCCTTTGATAACGCGGTTGTCAATGCCTCAGTCCTGCGCGGCTGGGATCACTTCTGGAAAATGCTGTTCCTGACAGTGGGTATTCTGGTTGCTGTCTTTGGTATGCGTCTCATCTTTCCGGTGGCGATTGTTGCAATCACGGCAGATATGGGCTTTATGGAAGTCGTCACACTGGCCCTGAATGACCCTAAACAATATTCCGCACGTCTCATGGCACATCATCCTGAAATTGCCGCCTTTGGTGGTGCCTTCCTGTTACTAGTGTTCCTGAACTTCTTTCTGGACAGTGAAAAAGACACGCACTGGTTTAGATTGCTGGAACGCCGTTTAAGTAGCCTGGCGAATGTACCTGCCATGTCGGTCTTTATTGCCTTGGTGGCCTTGCTGATTATGGCTGGCAATGTGGTTGAAGAAAAACGTCTGGTCGTGACCATGGCGGGTATCTGGGGGATTGTCGTCTATATTGGCGTACAGGTACTGAGTCACCTGCTGGGTGGTGAGCCTGAAGTCGATGAAAATGGCAATGCAGTGCGTCATGATGAAAACGGTGTGCCGACTGGTGTGGTAAAGGCGGGTATTGGCGGGTTCTTGTACCTGGAAGTGCTTGATGCCTCATTTAGTTTTGACGGAGTTATTGGGGCTTTTGCCATTACCTCTGATGTGGTCATTATTATGCTGGGCTTAGCGATTGGTGCTATGTTTGTACGTTCCATGACCATTTATCTGGTCGATAAAGGTACACTGGATGCCTATATTTACCTGGAACACGGTGCGCATTATGCCATTGGTGCCTTGGCATTTATCATGCTGGCCAGTGGTACGGGTGTGCATGTACCGGAAATCATCACCGGTTTAATTGGTGTGGCATTTATCATCTGGGCAGTGATCGCCTCGATTCAATATACCAAACGTCAGGCAGAACTGGGCGAATAAACCAGGTTCATGCTTCAAAAGCGTAGCTCCGGCTGCGCTTTTTCATTTTTTAGATCAGCATCATCTTTATTTCAAATAAAATTCCTGCCTTCCTCTCGGCTGAATGGCCTATAATCTTCCGCGTAAATCCACCAATTGAATTGTCAAAATTTATGATGAATGCCTTAGAACGTCGTTCAACTTTCGCACTCAGCAGTATTTTCGCGCTGCGTATGCTGGGGTTGTTTATGATTATTCCTGTGTTTTCAGTTGCAGGTCAGTCATATGCATATGCTACGCCGGCACTCATCGGTTTGGCGGTGGGGGTCTATGGCTTGACCCAGGCCCTGTTGCAGATTCCTTTTAGCCTGATTGCCGACCGCTATAGCCGTAAGCCGCTGGTGGTGCTGGGCCTGCTATTGTTCGCTTTAGGTGGGGCGATTGCAGCCATGTCAGAGACCATTTATGGAGTGATTATCGGCCGGGCTATTGCAGGCGGCGGTGCCGTATCTGCGGTGGTCATGGCCTTACTGGCAGATGTGACACGTGAAGAAAACCGCATGAAAGCCATGGCCTTGATGGGCATGAGCATTGGCTTGTCTTTCGTGGTGGCTTTTAGCCTCGGACCTTGGCTGACCGGTCTGGTGGGTATTTCCGGACTGTTCTGGGTGACGACCCTGATGGGACTCGCCGCGATTGCCATGTTGCTTCTGGTTCCTAAAGTGACACGGCATCATCGTAACTTTCAGCAGGGTTATTTGACCCAGTTGAAACAGGTGCTGAAAATGGGTGACCTGAACCGTTTGCATGTTTCGGTGTTCAGCCTGCACCTGTTGCTCACCGCAATGTTTATTTATGTACCCTCTCAGCTGATTGAGTTTGCAGAGATTCCACTGGCCAGTCATGGCTGGGTGTATTTACCGTTGTTGCTGGTCAGCCTGTTCTTTGCTTTCCCGAGTATTATTCTGGCGGAAAAATATCGCCAGATGCGGGGTATTTTCCTGACGGCGATTGCCGGGATTATCTTGGGGCTGCTGGTGCTAATTTTTGGCTTTGAGTCCAAATATATCCTGCTGACCGGTCTGGGCCTGTTTTTCATTGCCTTTAATGTCATGGAAGCATTGTTGCCATCCTGGCTGTCCAAGGTGGCTCCGATTCAGTCCAAAGCCACCGCAATGGGTGTCAATGCCAGCAGCCAGTTCCTCGGCGCTTTCTTTGGCGGGATGATCGGCGGGCAATTATTGCTGTTAAATGACACGGCCATCGGTTGGAGTATTTTGACAGCGATTGCTATAATTTGGTTGTTGATAAGTTTTGGGCTGGCTCAACCCCGTTATCTTTCATCGCTAGTACTCAGCTTGCCTGAAAATACACAAACTGATGAATGGACTACCCAGCTTTTGTCTATTCATGGTATTGAAGAAGTTGTGGTGATGTCTGAACAGCAAGTGGCCTATGTGAAGGTTGATAAACAGCAGATCGATGATACTGCGCGACAACAATTAACGCACTTGTTGGGTAAAGAGGTAGCCATTTAAGCATAACTCTTATAAAGTAAAATATAGAAACAGATAGGAAGTATAGGTCTCATGCGTGGTGTAAATAAGGTTATTTTAGTAGGTACTTTAGGTCGAGATCCAGAAACAAAAACTTTCCCGAATGGGGGTTCTCTCACTCAATTCTCTATTGCAACAAGTGACTCTTGGACGGACAAGAACACAGGTGAGCGCAAAGAGCAAACTGAATGGCACCGTATTGTTCTGCATAACCGTTTAGGTGAAATTGCACAGCAGTACCTGCGTAAAGGTTCTAAAGTATATATCGAAGGTTCATTGCGTACCCGTCAATGGACGGACCAAAATGGTCAGGAACGCTACACGACTGAAATCCGTGGTGAGCAAATGCAGATGCTGGATTCCGGCCGTCAGCAAAGTGAACAGTCTGAGGGCGGTTTCGCTCAGCCTCGCTTTAACAATAATAACCAGTCTGGCTATGGCAATAACAATGCCGGTGGTCAACAGGGTTATGGCAATGCACCACAGCAAGGCGGTCTTAATAATGCGCCTGCAGGTGGCAATGGCTACGGCAATAATAACCCAGGTGGTTTTGCTCCGAAAGCAGCACCGGCACCGGTGGCAGCACCTGCAGCCGATCTGGATGATGATCTTCCGTTCTAATCCCGACATTAGAAAGGCAAATCATCATCAAAACCCGCCATTTGGCGGGTTTTTCATATCTGGGTTCTTCTATTTTTTCACTGAGACCCACATCGTGATCACCGCCCGAAACACAACTTCTTCTGCAGTATCTTTAATTTCTACATTGACCAGATAATCGCTGCCTTCCTTCCATATAAAGTTAGGCTCGGCGGGTGTCGCAATCGCAACTAGGTCAGTAGTAGCTTTTTTGACATATTCGACCTGCATACCCTTGGGAATCCAGCGATGAGTTTTCGGAACGGTTGCATCGGTCATGGTGCCGCCTGCCAGTTCAGCCATATTGCACATGGCAATCGCGTGTACAGTGCCTAAATGATTCAGCACGGCACGATGTTTCTTGATGCTCACTGCACAATAACCAGGCTTTAAATCTTCAAATAGTGGAGAAATACTGCCGAAATAGGGGGCTTTTAGACAAAGTAATTTAGAAAAAAGATATTTACCGGCTGGCTTATTTTCTAGGCTTTTCCAGATTTTTAGGGCTTGGCTCATCTATAACTTCCTGTATATTATTTTTAATCAGAATAATATTCTCATACAGAATATTATTCTGTATTGGCGCATCTGACAAAAACCAGACATTAGGCTACCAGTCTGCTTTTAAAAATAGAGAGGATTTAAATATTAAAAATGCAAAACATGGAATTGCTGGAAAGGATTTTTAAGGGAAGACGGGCTTTACTCAAACGTCAGATTCTAGAATGCGCATTGACAGAGTTTCTGCGTACAGGCATTGCTGCGACTACGATTGAAATGATCCGTGATCAGGCCGATACCAGTATCGGGGCGATCTACCATCATTTTAAAAACAAGGAGGGGATCATTGCAGCACTGTATATTGCAGCGCTCACAGATCAGTCGGAGCAGCGTTTGCAGGCTTTGTCACAAGTTCAGGGTATTGAACAAGGCATACAGGCGGTGATTCAGAGTTATATCGATTGGGTCGTAGCGTATCCTGATTTTGCCCGCTTTCTTTATGCTGCGCATCATACAGTTCAAAGCAGTGACTTCAAAAAGGAGTTACAGCAGTCGAATCAGCAGCGCAATCAGGAATTAAAGCAATGGCTGGCTCAGCAGGCAGATATCAGTCAATTACAAGCTGTTCCCTTGGAACTGCTGATGTCACTGATTATTGGACCCACTGAAAGTTATTGCCGGAGCTGGTTATCTGGTCGAGTTCAAACCTGCCCTAAATACTATGCAGCAGCCCTAGCAAAATCGGCCTGGCAATCTATACAGCATTTTCAAAAGAGAAAGAGTGAACCCGTCAAAATCGATTAAACAAATCAGAAAGATAAAAATAAAAGGAATTATAAATCTAAAAAACCGATAGTTTTTATGAAAAGTTACGGTTTTACCTATTATTGGTTTTTGCGTATTCTTAACTACATCAAATGAACACACACTTTCACGAATAGATAGGAATAGACTTATGAGTTTAATCAATACTGAAGTTAAGCCATTCAACGCAACTGCTTACCACAACGGTCAATTCGTTGAAGTTTCTGAACAGGACATGAAAGGCAAATGGTCTGTTGTATTCTTCTATCCTGCTGACTTCACATTTGTTTGTCCAACAGAATTAGGCGATCTTGCTGATCAGTATGCTGAATTCCAGAAACTGGGCGTAGAAATCTACTCAGTATCTACCGACACACACTTCACGCACAAAGCTTGGCATGACACGTCTGACGTGATTGGTAAAATCCAGTATCCAATGATTGGCGATCCAACCTGGACTTTGGCGAAAAACTTTGAAGTGCTGATTGAAGCTGATGGTCTGGCGGATCGTGGTACTTTCGTGATCGATCCAGACGGTAAAATCCAGATCGTTGAAATCAACGCGGGTGGTATCGGTCGTGACGCGCAAGAACTGCTTCGTAAAGTAAAAGCGGCTCAATATGTACATGCTCATCCAGGTGAAGTATGTCCTGCAAAATGGAAAGAAGGTGAAGCGACTCTTGCTCCTTCAATTGACCTGGTCGGTAAAATCTAATTCGATAACACTTTATCGAAATTGAAAAAACCCAGTCCTCAGCGCTGGGTTTTTTATTACCTACTGCTCATGACTACTTAAATTAACGTCTTATAGCAAAACTACTTAAATTAACGTCTTATAGCAAAGCTAAAGTTATAAGTAGCTACACAGAAATCTAAGAGTCGAATCATCTTATATTTGAGATACTGCATTTCAGTAACCTAGTATCGAGAACTGCTTGCAAAGCATACAATAGCTGCATGTTCATCCTATTGCAGATAGGAGTAAAAGATGAAAAAAGTCATTGGTGTTTATCGCAATCAACAGATGCATTGGGTCGGTGACGGCTTCCCGGTTAAAAACCTGTTTTCCTATGACCGACTGGGTCAGGCTATCAGTCCATTCCTGCTGATGGACTATGCCGCACCGTATCATTTTGATCCGACCACGGTGCAGCATGGGGTGGGTTCACATCCACACCGCGGTTTTGAAACAGTGACGCTCGCCTATCAAGGTGAAGTAAGTCATCAAGATTCTGGCGGTGGTGGCGGTACTATTCAGGCAGGCGATGTGCAGTGGATGACCGCGGGGGCTGGTGTAGTACATGAAGAATTCCATTCTCCAGATTTTGCTAAAAATGGTGGTCTGTTTGAAATGGTTCAGCTTTGGGTGAATTTGCCAGCCAAAGACAAAATGACCGCGCCACGCTATCAGGCGCTGAGTGCTGGCGAGATTCCTCGGATTGAAATGCAGGAAGGCGCGGGTCATCTGCGGATCATTGCCGGTGAGTTTGGTGGACATCATGGACCGGCCCAGACCTTTAGTCCGCTCAATGTCTGGGATGGTGTGTTGAATGCCGAATATGAAACCACATTGCAGATCCCTATCGGCCACACCACGTTGTTGGTGCTGCTACAAGGTGAATTGGTCGTGAATGGGCATCAGCGGGTGCTGGATAGTTCAATCGTGATGTTTGCCCGTGATGGCGATGCTGCAATTCAGTTACAGGCTTATCAGGATAGCCAATTTTTGCTGCTGACAGGCGAGCCGCTGCATGAGCCAATCCAAGGCTATGGTCCATTTGTCATGAATACTAAAGCGGAAATCGTGCAAGCCTTCGAGGACTTTAATCAGGAAAAATTTGGTGAAATCGCGGTAACCACTGCATAAACATGTTCTTGCAGAAAATAAGAAGCCTTTGCAGAGCAAAGGCTTTTTAATAGTTGTGCGCTGTAGTGAGTTATGATTATGAAGATTATTAGAGCAGCCTGTCACTTTGGAGAGTAAGCAGGTTGTCATTTTGTTATGCAAAGAATTATAAAGAAAAAACGTGCTTTTGTAAACCAAGTAATAAAAAAATGGTCAACTTAAATATATTGATTTATAAATAAAAATTTTAATAACTACAGAAAAATTGTAATAAAACCATAAATTTAAACAATGTGTGTTTTTCATGTATAAAGTGTAAAAATATATAAATTTTTTAGCAGATATGTTGTTGATAAAAAACTGCAATCTGGAAGATTTTAATAACTTAAATTGTCCACGCTTGGTACATAATTTCTAAAAGTTTCTCAATAATGGATGATCAGTTTGGATATCGCAGTAATTGGTAGTGGCATGGCCGGACTGGCTACCGCCAGAATTCTTCAGGATGCAGGACATCACATCACGATTTTCGAGGCCTTGCCCGGACGTGGTATGGACAGTCATAGCCTCGAATTCGAAGGCGGTCTGGTCGATGCGCCTTTGCGTGTCATGAATCCGTATTTGTGGAGAAATACCCTGAGTCTGGCGACCCATCTTGGCATCACCACTTATCCGGTACGCACCTATATGGCGTGTAGCTGGCTCTTTGAAGAGAAAACCGAAACCTGGCTGACCACTTCACGCAGCCGTATCGGTAACCTGCCAATTATCAATAACCGCAAAGGTATCCAGCAATACGGCTGGCGTCTGGTCAAAGGTCTATTGCAGCTCAAAACCGCTTTACATAAATTCTTTAAATCTAAAAATCAGGACATCAGCCTGGCAGAATTTATCAATCGCAATGAAATTGAAGAAGTGTTCTGGCATGGTGCAGTCATGCCGGTGCTGTATACCATCTGTACCTGTAACCCAAAAACCATTGGAGAATGGCCAGCCAAACCCTTACTGATTTTCCTGCGTCAGTTAACTGATGGTGATGCACTGTTACGTATGCAGGGCGGTACACCAGCCCTGGTCGATAAGCTGGTGGAAGGAATTGAAGTGGTGAGCGGTGCAGCAACCACGCTGGTGCAACAGCAGGGCGAACAGGTGCGGGTAGAAAATGCCGCCGGTTATTCCAAGTTATTTGACCGCGTGATTGTGGCCACGCCGACCAACAAGATTGAAGAGTTTCTGGACCAGGAACAGTTCGGGTCCGATATTGAATTGCTAAAAAAATTCAAGTTTGAGCAGGGTCAACTGGTCATTCATACCGATAACAGCGTGATGCCACCCAAACGTAAAGATTGGGCGGTATTAAGCTATATGATGGATCGTAAGTTTACCCGTCAGCAGTTCACGGTCTGGCTGAATGCGATTGAGCCGACGCTGGTGGGCAAATCTGCGGTGTTCCAGACCTGGCGCCCAGTGACCGATATTGACCCTAAAAAAGTCATCTCTTCCGTCATCCTGACCCGCGCTGTCGTAGATGCTGATACGGTGGCTCTGAACAAGGAGTTGCAGCAGCGTCATCTGGAGCAGGGCCGTAAGGTGTTTTATTGTGGCTCATGGTCATGTGATGGCTTGCCAATTCTTGAATCTGCGGTGACCTCGGCGATGAAAATTGGAGAAATTTTCGGAGCGCCGTTACCTTTTAAAGGTTTAAAACCAAAAATCGAGATTGCGCCGCAGCTCGGTTATTAAGATGAAACTGTTTCAGGCTTTTCAAAGGCGGCTTCCTGAGCACAAATATGCCATTAATGCGGTATTGCTTGGGGATTTGTCGCTTTTGCCCTGGAGCAATCTGGGTTACTGGCAGGATGGGCAACAGCATTATGCGGCGGCCTGTCAGGCGCTGGCCGATCATCTGGCCCAAGCCATCGGTTTAAATGCAACAGACAAACTGCTGGATCTGGGCTGTGGCCAGGGTGCCAGCCTGCTACATTGGCAACAGCATTATCAGGTGCAATATCTGGCAGGAGTCGAACTGCAAGGAAGTTGTGTCAGCAAGATTCAACAGCATTTACCGGAACTGAATGCCATTTATCATGCTTCATTTTTGCGGCTCAAGCAGATCCATTTTAGTCAGAAGTTTGATGCCGTGCTGTGCATCGATGCGGCTTATCATCATTCGATTCCTGCATTACTGGAGCAGATGAATTCGGTCTTAAATTCAAAGGCCCGTATTGGCTTTCATCATCTGGTGTTGTCTGAGCGCTGGGAAAGTCTGAATACTTTGCAAAAACGCAAATACCAGTTTTTATTGAAATCGGCCGATGTGAATTTAAACGATTTAATGACGGTCGGTGCACTGTACCAATGTCTGGATCAGTTTGGCTTTAGCCATATTCAGGTTGAGGATTTGTCTACAGCGGTATTGGGCGGTTTTGCGGCTTATATTGAACAGAATTTAGCGGCCATACAACGGCTCCGCGCAGCAAAGGGCTCAGGTCTGGATATATTTAAAATCCAGATGACAGCCAAACTGTGCCGTAAGCTTTATGAAGATGGCATTGTACGTTATGTGCAGGTCAGTGCTCACACGAAGCACTCATTTTGAATAATTGGCCGAGAAAATACCGGCTGTAAAAACATCAAAGCCTCACTAAAAAGCGAGGCTAAGAAAATGGTGCCGGCACACGGATTCGAACTGTGGACCTACTGATTACAAGTCAGTTGCTCTACCAACTGAGCTATGCCGG
>CANQWW010000077.1 GCA_947627655.1 uncultured Acinetobacter sp.
GACCGCATCCTGTTTCAGGTCACGACCCAATGCACCGGCAATCGCTTCCCCCATCATCAAGGCTGTACCTGAAGGTGCATCGACTTTATGACGGTGATGCGCTTCAATCACTTCGATATCGACGGTATCGCCAAACACTTTAGATGCCAGTTCCAGCAGCTTGATCGAAACATTGACCCCGACAGAATAATTCGCGGCATACACCACTGGCGTTTCCGTGGCTGATTCATCTAAGTAAGCTTTCTGCTCGTCATCCATACCGGTCGTGCCAATCACAATGGCCACACCATGCTCACGACAGATTTTAAGATGATGCATGGTAGCGGCCGGTGCGGTGAAATCAATGACCACGTCGCAGTCTTTGACAACATCTTCCAGGTTGCCCACTACTTTTACGCCCAAACTGCCGATGCCTGCCAGTTCGCCAGCATCCGCACCAAGTAATGAGCTTTCAGGGCGTTCTACTGCTGCCGCCAATTGATAACCGGCTTCCTGCACGGCTTGAATAAGGATACGTCCCATACGGCCGCCTGCACCCAAAATCCCAATGCGTGGTGTCGCTGACATAACTAAGTCCTGATGTTGATTCAAAATTATTCTTACTATAGCAAAACTCCTGCAATTCAGGAGGCGGCTTTATAGCAAAATCCATGAAAAGATTTAAAAAGTGACATGAAGGTTTTTGATATGGACTGGCCTTTTTAATTCTTGGTTTTCTGTATTATTTTAATCGTTTTAAAATCCTTGTTTATCCGAACTGGCTTAAGATCCACCCTCATTTTCTCAGAATTCTTCTGTATAAGCTGCTGGTTTTTTTGCAGATGCAGAGAGGGATAGGAACTAAAGCGCAGATTGCATTACACTCAGCTGGCACGAACACGACAAAATAAACTGTCAGCCCACCGTCCACATCCTGCTTGTTCTCTCATATAGTATGATCATTTTATCCAGCATGTTCGAGTAGTTAGAAGATTATTCTGGTCGGCTTTAATGCTGAGATCAGTTGGGCTGCATCACCGTCATTGCTACCCTGTCTCCTCGTGCTGATGCGGGACAGGGTCATATTGACGGGAGGAATACAAAGTGAAAAACAGTTGTGCGGTCAGCAGTCACTTATTCTTCCAGCAGGCTTCTTAACATCCATGCCGTTTTCTCATGGATATCGAGACGTTGCGTCAAAATATCTGCGGTTGGCTGGTCATTGGCCTGATCAACAAGATCAAACATACCACGTGCAGTTCTGGCCACGGTCTCATGCGCATTGACCAGTAATTTGATCATTTCTGTAGCTTTAGGTACATCGGATACTTCTTCAATTGACGTCAGCTGCATAAACTGTTTATAGCTGCCGGGGGCTGGAAAGCCTAAAGCACGGATCCGTTCCGCAATGATATCTAGCGCATTCCACTGTTCGGTATATTGCTCCATAAACATGTTATGCAGGGAGTTAAATTGTGGACCGGTGACATTCCAGTGAAAATTGTGGGTCATCAAATATAAGGTATAGCTATCCGCCAGTAATCTGGATAAACCTTCTACGATTTTTGCTCGGTCTTCTGTTGAAATGCCAATATTGATGCTCATCATGTCAGTTACCTTAAGTTCTAAAAATTGAAGTTAAAAAATTATCAGTCAGCAACTTTGTTGTTCTTCATTCCAGTTTAACGTGTGTCAGCACATGCAACAGCCTAGATCGGTAGCATTTATGTTAGCGTGGTTCAAACGCGATATTTTGAGCATTTTTTATTTACGTTATGCCTTGATCTCAATGCAGAAACATTCGGATAAAGAAGAATAAGGTATTTTTCTCACCACCTTACCCACATTAAAACGTTTTCTCCCGGTGAAGAGAGTCATGGGTTTTGTTCCGGCCAGTCAGCACCAGAAGTTAAAATACCGTTGGCGTTTTCCAGCGTACCGATCAGCCATTCTCTCGACAGAATAGCGGTTTTTTTGCCTCTCTTTTATGACTAGAGGGATCAGACCTTGCTCACTAAACAGATATGTTTAGCCCCCTGATTTAGCCTAAAGCCTTCCTGATTTTCCGATCGGTCTTATATTGAGATAACGCATAGACTGCCCAAATCGCTGCAGGGATCCAGCCCAATACCGTGATTTGCAGAAAGAGGCAGGCCATACCCGCAAAAGGCCGCCCGATGGTAAAGAACAGCATCCAGGGAAAAATCAGGGCTAAAATAAATCGCATAATAAATATTCCAAATGCCAATCAAAAAACCAGGTGCTATAAGCATCCGGGCAGATAGTTTTAACATGATTTTTTTTGGCAAAAAGCGAGTATTTTGTATGGTTTTTAGCAACTTTGTATGATCAGAAGGGTCAAAGTGGCGAAGTATTTATTTGAATTGTATGTTTTAAAATATAGATAAAGCGCACAAAAAAACAGGACGCCTAGCGCCCTGTTTTTTTAAATCCCTGAATCAGTCAAACAGACGATCAAAGAATGATTTTTTCTTTGGTGATGATTTGCTGTCTTCACCATCCATAGTGTCCTGAAGTTCTTTCAGCAGTTCACGTTGGCGAGCCGTCAAATTCACTGGTGTTTCCACCACAATACGGCAGAGTAAATCGCCTGTCATGCTGGTACGTACCGGTTTGACCCCTTTACCGCGTAAACGGAACAGTTTGCCGGTTTGTGTGCCTTCAGGAATTTTCAGGCTGACACGACCGTCCAGAGTTGGAATCTGGATTTCTTTACCCAAAGCAGCATCGGCAATCGAAACCGGCACATCCATATACAGGTCAGCACCATCACGCTGGAAGATTTCATGCTCACGCACCACCACTTCAACGTACAAGTCACCGGACTGACCATCACGGATCGCTTCACCTTTACCGCTTAAACGTACGCGGTCGCCGTTGTCCACCCCTGCTGGAATGGTAACTTCCAGCGTTTGCTGACGGTCAGATACACCCGAGCCATGACATTTGTTACATGGATTCTTGATGATCTTGCCTTGGCCGCGACAGGTGCTACAGGTTTGCTGAACCGAGAAGAAGCCTTGCTGCATACGCACTTGACCCGCACCATGACAGGTCGGACAAGTCTCTACATCATGCGGATTTTGAGAGCCTTTTCCATCACAGGCATCACAAGGTGCAGGCGCGGTAAAGGTAATGGTTTTCTTGATGCCTTTCACGGCTTCTTCCAGGGTCAGCTCCATCACATAACGCAGGTCTGAACCACGACGCGCACGCTGTTGCTGACGGCCACCACCGAAGGCACCCCCGAAAATATCACCGAACTGGCTGAAAATATCTTCTGCGCTGAAACCGCCGCCGAAGCCGCCACCACCGCCCATACCCCCTTCAAAGGCCTGATGGCCCATGCGGTCGTACATGCTGCGTTTTTCGCTATCAGATAGCACTTCATAAGCTTCAGATGCTTCTTTAAACTTTTCTTCAGCTTCTGGGTTATCTGGGTTGCGGTCCGGATGATATTTCATCGCCAACTTACGGTAGGCTTTTTTAATCTCATCATCACTAGCGGTTTTAGCAACACCCAAAACCTCATAATAATCACGTTTAGCCATGTCTGGCGATGCTCCTCACGGAATTTTATTTAATACTCAACTGTGGTCTGAAGTTGGGGATCAAACCAAGTTTTACAAGGGGGAATCTGAAAAAAAATTGCAAGCTTAGAAAACAGCTTTGTTTTGATAGAACTTATAAATGCCTTTAAACCAGGCATTAATCAGGAAAATAAACGCAATCAGGCTAAAGACTACCCCGGCAACCGTACAGGCTTTGACCCATAACAGGCTATCCCACGCATAAAAGCATAAGGGAATAAACCACAAGGCGGCAAAAATTGCCAATGCCGTATAAATCACCACATTGCGCATGATCCACAAGGCTTGGGCCTGTAACCACACTTCAGCATAATCGACTTGGGTCACCTTACGGGCCAACCAATAAGAAAAAACACCAAAAATCACAGTAAAAGAGGCTAAAAACATGAACACATATGCTAGGGCTATAGCGCGTCGCATTTGAGTTAGGGATTTTGGATTCATGTTTGATTCAACCTCGTTGCCCGTTCCCTCTCTGGGTTGAAACGGCAAGCTCGCATTTTTTAAAATTATAAAAATATCAGGTACTACTATATTAAAATTTTTAATATTTCGCACCTGATTTTATGACAGTTTTAGACTGGATGCCGAGTTTTTTTCACTTTAAACCATTGTGCATACAAGGCAGGCAGGAAAAATAGGGTCAGCAGGGTGGCAATAATCAATCCGCCCATAATCGCCACCGCCATCGGACCGAAGAAAATACTGCGTGACAAAGGAATCATGGCCAGGACTGCGGCCAGTGCTGTGAGTACAATCGGTCGACAACGGCGTACCGTCGCGTTAATAATGGCATCCCATTGCGATTCACCGGCCCGAATGTCCTGCTCGATCTGATCAATCAGAATCAGCGAGTTACGCATGATCATACCCGACAGGGCAATGGTGCCCAGCATGGCAACAAAACCAAAAGGTTTATTAAATAGCAGCAGGAACAGCACTACGCCAATGATGCCCAGCGGGGCAGTCAGAAATACAATAAAAGTCCGTGACATACTTTTGAGCTGGATCATCAGCAGGGTCAGCACCACCGCCAGGAACAATGGCATACCGGCATTGACCGAGCTCTGACCACGGGCCGACTCCTCGACCGTTCCACCGACCTCAATCAGATAACCGCTTGGCAATTGTGCCTTGAGGCTGTCTAAATGTGGTGCAAGCTGATTGACCACTGTCGCAGGCTGTAAATCACTGCGAATATCGGCCCGCACGGTAATGGTTGGCAAACGGTTACGATGCCAGATTAGACCTTCTTCAAAGCCATATTCGATCTGGGCAATCTGCGCCAAAGGTACAAAGCCGCCTGCTGAGGTCGGTACGGCCAGACTGCTTAAAGAGGCAACATCGACCCGTTCGGCCTGATCACCGCGCAAACGGATTTCAATCAGTTCGCGCTGTTCCCGGAACTGTTCAATCCCTGCGCCGGCAATGGAGCTATTCAGGAAGTTGGCCAGATCATTGCTATTCACTCCCATCTGACGGGCACGGTCCTGATCAATCTCCAGTTTGATCACCTTACTCGGCTCACCCCAGTCCAGATGTACATTGGTGGTATTTTCATTATCCGCCACACTGGCTGCCAGCTTCTGGGCCCAGGTTCGCACCAGGCCTAAATCCTCGCCCGATATCCGAAACTGTAAGGGATAACCGACCGGTGGGCCATTTTCCAGCAAAGACACCCGGGTACGGACTTCAGGCAACAGTAAACGGATTTGCTTACTCAAGGATTCGCGGATTTCATTACGGTCTTCCAAAGAAGACGCCAGCACCACAAACTGGGCAAAACTGCTCTGCGGTAACTGCTGGTCTAGCGGCAGATAGAAACGTGGTGAGCCCGTACCGACATAGGCAACATAGTTATCAATGCCCTCCTGTTTGGCCAGAAAAGCTTCGACTTTTTTCACTGCAGCCTCGGTGGCTTTCAGTGAAGCGCCTTCTTCCAGTTTCAGATCGACCAGGATTTCGGCACGATTGGATGGCGGAAAGAACTGCTGAGGTACCAGCTTGAACATGGCGACAGAGAAAATAAAAATACCAACCGTGGCCGCGATCACGGTTTTGCGATAAGTCACACAAGTATTTACCCAGCGCCGGAAGCTCTGATAAAAGCGGGTTTGATAGGGATCATGCTGTTCACCGGCATGATGTAGCACAGGTGCAGGTTCAGGCTGTTTGCGTAAACGTGCCCAGAGGCGCTGATACCACGGCGCTTTCTGGAGCAGGTCCTGGTTAAAATCAGGCAGCAGTTTATCGCCCAGATAAGGCACAAACAGTACGGCAGCAATCCAGGACACCAGCAACGCCAGGGTCACCACCTGGAAAATTGAACGGGTATATTCTCCAGTACTGGAGGCTGCTGTCGCAATCGGCAGAAAACCGGCTGCAGTAATCAAGGTTCCGGTTAACATTGGGAAAGCCGTGGTACGCCAGGCGTGTCCAGCCGCTTCCAAACGACTAAAGCCCTGCTCCATTTTGATCGCCATCATTTCAATGGCAATAATGGCATCATCAACCAGAAGCCCCAGAGCCAGAATCAGGGCGCCCAGAGAAATTTTATGCAGGCCGACATCAAACAGCTGCATGCCGGCAAAGGTCATGGCCAGTACCAGTGGGATTGAAAAGGCCACCACCAGACCGGTACGAAAACCGAGCGAGAAAAAGCTGACCAGCAGTACAATAATGACCGCTTCTGCCAGTACTTTCATAAATTCATGAATACTGCGCTTGACTGCAACCGGCTGATCCGAGACTTTTTTTAGCTCCATCCCTAATGGCAGCGCTTTTTGCAGACGGGCAAATTCCTGTTCCAGATGCTTGCCCAGCGCAATAATATCACCGCCCTTACGCATCGACACTGCAATGCCGATCCCGTTTTCCCCCATAAAGCGCATACGCGGCTGGGCCGGGTCACTAAAGCCCCGATAGACCTCTGCAATATCACCGAGCTGGATGGTCTTACCATTTACATACAGCGGCATCTGCTGCAGTTCTTCTACACTTTTTAATGCGCCACTGACCCGAACCTGAATCCGGTCCGACTCGGTTTCAAAGAAGCCGGCATTGCTCATGGCGTTTTGCTGCTGTAAAGCCTGCTGGATCGCGATGACCGGAATCCCCAACTGGGCGGCTTTGGTATTGGAGATTTCAATCCAGATTTTCTGATCCTGCAGTCCGATTAACTCGACCTTGGCCACATCCTTGACCCGCTGCAATTGCAGCTGTAAACGGTCGGCATATTCCTTCAAGCTCGCATAGTCAAAATCCTGACCTTTCAGTACATAGATATTGCCGAAGGTGTCACCGAATTCATCATTAAAAAACGGCCCTTGTACCCCTTGTGGCAGCTCATGGCGGATATCATTGACTTTTTTACGTACGGTGTACCAGACATCGGTGATATCTTTAGAACGCAAGGCATCTTTGGCCACAAAGGTCACCATGGATTCCCCCGGACGGGAGTAGGCCATGATCCGTTCATATTGACCTGTGGTCATGAGCTCCTTTTCAATCCGGTCAGTGACCTGAAGTGAGACTTCCTGCGCGCTGGCACCCGGCCAGTAGGTCTGTACCACCATGACCTTAAAAGTAAAGGGCGGATCTTCACTCTGCGACAGCTTGGAATAAGACATGATACCGACCAGACCAAGCAGGATCATGAAATACAACACCAGTCCCTTATTTTTCAGTGCCCATTGCGAAAGGTTAAAGTTCATCTTCAACCTCCTGCCTGGATGCTGACACTACGGTTCTGGCGGTCGATCGGGCGGATTTTTTGCTGGTCACGCAGCAGATGCACCCCGCCAATGACCACATAGTCCTCAGCTTTCAGGCCACTGAGTACCGGTACAGCATCCCGACCATAAGCCCCAATTTTTACCGGTACTTTAGCGACAGTATGATCCGGTTTTACCACCATGACATAGGCCTGCCCTTCCGTAGCAGAAACACTAGACAGCGGCACACTTAAGGCATTGTCCTGCTGTTGAATAAAGAACACCCGGGCGCTCTGACCGAGCTGAATCGCCTGTTGGCCTTCACGCAGTGCGACCCGGACACTAAAGGTGCGTGACTGGTCTGCGGCTGGAGAAATTTCACGTACATAAGCACTGAATTTTTCATCTTTTTTCGACCAAAGCGTGACCCAAGCAGGCTGACCGACCTTGATTTCGGTAATGGCCTGTTCCGGCACCCCAATCACCACTTCACGATCGCCTTTCAGAGCAATGTCATAGGCTACCTGCCCGGCGGCCAGCACCTGTCCAACTTCGATATGACGTGCAGTAACCACGCCATTTTTATGCGCGATCAGGCGGTTATACCCTGTCTGGTTGCGGCTAACGTCATAATTGGACTGTGCCTGCTTCAGGTTTGACAGGGCCGCTTTATACTGATTATCGACTGCGTCATATTGCGAACGGCTCACTGCATTGCTCGGCAGCAGCTGTTTAAAACGCTTTAATTCATCTTCGGCGATCCGCGCAGCAGACTGGGCACTTTCCAGCTGGGCACGTGCTGCACTAAGCTGTAATTCGGCATCCTTGACATCTAGCGTTGCCAGCACCTGGCCGACTTTGACTTCATCTCCAACATCAACAAAACGCTGGGTAATCTGCCCTGCGACCCGGAATGCCAGCGAAGTTTGCTGACGTGCCTGTACATCACCGGCATAGCTTTTCTGTTCGCTATAGGCGGTTGCGGGCTGGGTCACCATCACAAAAGGAACGTCCTGTTCTGTGTTTGCTGCATTGTTATTACTGCATCCCCATAGGGTCAGGCTGCAAGCTATCACCATGCCAGCCAGAAGGTACTGAATCGTGCTCATGTTGTCCGCTCTTATCACATAATGATTTTTCTGGTTGATAGACTGCGATATATTGAATTGGTTATTTTTTAATTAATATACCACAGGGTACACTAATTAAAATATTGGTCTTAAAGCAATGACCATAATTATTTTTTCTGGAGGAAATTGTGCAAATTTCGGTAGGACGTCCCAAGGACCTGGAAAAACGCAGACGTATCTTGGATGCGGCAAAACACCTGTTCTTAGCGCAGGGCTATCATGGCTGCAGCATGAACCAGATTGCGCAGGCAGCAGGCGTAACCAAACTCACGGTATATAACCATTTTCAAGATAAAGCCAAGCTGTTTACCTGCGCGATTGCAGACACCTGTGAGCAGCTTATTCAGACCAACCCGACCCAGCTGCAGCCCGACAGTAATTTTTGCGCAGCGCTGTATGAAGCCTGTTTGTTCTCGATGAATATGGTCAACCTGCCGGAAGCACTGAAACTGGATTTGCTGCTGATGGAGCTGGCTGCGCAGCAGAGTCCATTGACCGCAGAGTTTTTTAATGCCTCCCATGTACGCCTGAGCCAGCTGTGGCAGGAGTTTTTTACCCAGGCCCAGCAGTATGGCTTTATACAACCCGATGATCCTGCCGAGCAAACCGAGCTGATCACGTCTCTGCTGTTAGGTAGCCGGCATCAAAAAGTTTTGCTGGGGATGCTAGCGGTGCCCACCAGCGCGCAACAGCAAATAATCATTCAGGAGACTATTCATATTTTTTTATTGCGTTATGCCCCAAAAGCCAGCAATTTATAAGTAGATTCAGCTGAATCCGGACCCAGTTTGCTATTTTATAACCAGATCATGTCCGACTTTTGTCTGTAGCCGACTAGGAATGTCTTACAGCCGGAGTATAGTCAAATCAAATAACAGAGGGATATAAAAAATGATTCAACAGATTGATGCACCGCTACGCGAAGACGTCCGCTTACTTGGCAACCTGCTGGGCGAGACCTTAAAGTTACATGCAGGGCAAGATTTGTTTAATCAGGTGGAACAGATCCGAACCTTGTCTAAGGGCGCACGTGATGGTCAGGTCGAAGCTGAAAAACAGCTGGAACAACTTTTTCTGAGTCTGGAAGAGCATGAAATTCTACCCCTGGCCCGTGCTTTCACTCACTTTCTGAATTTTGCCAATATTGCCGAGCAATATCATGTGGTACGTCGTCGCCGTCAAAGTGAAGTAGATGAAACAGCTGAATCTCCGAATCCACTGGTTCCGCTCTTTGAAAAGTTTAAACAGCAGGACATCTCCCCTGCTGTGCTGTATCAGCAAATTACTGAATTGAAAATTGAACTGGTACTGACGGCACACCCAACCGAAGTCAGTCGCCGTACCCTGATTCAAAAATATGATGGCATCAATAACTGTCTGTCCAAATGTGACCAACAGAAGCTGACCCCACGCGAACGCCAGGAGGTACTGGCCGAGCTGAAACAGTTAATTACCTCTGCCTGGCAGACCGATGAAATCCGCCAACACCGTCCAACCCCGATCGATGAAGCCAAATGGGGCTTTACTACCATTGAGCAGACCTTGTGGAATGCCGTACCGAAGTTTATCCGTGAGCTGGATGGTCTGGTACAGGAGCAATGTGGCCAGTCCTTACCGCTGAGTGTGGCTCCGGTACGTTTTGCCTCCTGGATGGGCGGTGACCGTGATGGCAACCCGAATGTCACCCATCAGGTCACCCAAGAAGTATTATGGCTGTCGCGCTGGAAAGCGGCGGACCTGTATTTACGTGATATTGAAGACCTGCGCTGGGAACTGTCCATCCAGCAATGCAGCGACGAACTGCAACAGGCACTCGGTCAAGCGCATCCCGAACCGTACCGTGAATATCTGCGTGATACCCGGGAGCGCCTGAAAGCAACCCGCCACTGGCTGGCAGAAAAACTGCATGGTAAAGATGCTGACGATAGCCGGGTCATCAAAACCAAGGATGAACTGCTACAACCTTTATTGCTGTGCTATCGCTCCCTCATCGACTGCAACCTGCCCGAGATCGCCAATGGCCGGCTGCTCGATTTTATCTATCGGGTCAACAGCTTCGGGATTGAATTACTCAAGCTGGATATCCGTCAGGAATCAGGTCGTCACCGTCAGGCCATTTCTGCGATTACCGAATATCTCGGTTTAGGCAATTTTGAAACCTGGACGGAACAGGCACGGCAAAACTTCCTGTTACAGGAACTGCAAAGCAAACGTCCGCTATTGCCGAAACACCTCAACGAACCTGCTGGTAGCCTGATCAAGCATGCGGATGTGCAAGAAGTGTTTGCCACCATGCGTACCCTGGCTGAACAGCCAAGCGAATCGCTCGGGGCCTATATCATTTCGATGGCCGAACACCCTAGTGATGTACTGGCCGTGCTGCTACTGCAAAAAGAAGCCGGCATCCAGCAGGCACTGCGGGTCGTGCCTTTGTTCGAGACCCTCAAAGACCTCGATGGTGCTGCCGAGACCATGTCGACGCTGTTTAATATGCACTGGTACAAGCAGCATATTCAGGGCAAGCATGAGGTGATGATTGGCTATTCAGACTCGGCCAAGGATGCCGGCTTTATGTCTGCCAACTGGGCCCAATACCGTGCTCAGGAAGAACTGACCGCGGTAGCGAAACAGCACGACGTACAGCTGACCCTGTTCCATGGTCGTGGCGGCTCAATCAGCCGGGGTGGCGCACCGACCCAGCAAGCGCTGTTCTCACAACCACCGGGGTCGATCTCAGGCGCAATTCGTGTTACCGAACAAGGGGAAATGATCCGCTTTAAGTTCGGGCTGGAAGTCATCGCCCTGCAGAATCTGGAAATCTATACTGCTGCCACACTGGAAGCGACCCTGCTGCCACCGCCGGCGCCAAAGCCGGAATGGCGCGAACTGATGCATCAAATGACTGATCTGTCCGTACAGGTTTACCGTCAGACGGTGCGGGAAAATCCACATTTCGTCAAATACCTGCGTCAAGTGACCCCTGAACTGGAACTGCAAATGCTGCCACTGGGCTCACGCCCGGCCAAACGCAAGGTTAGCGGTGGCATTGAATCGCTGCGCGCCATTCCCTGGGTGTTTGCCTGGACCCAGATCCGTCTGATGTTACCGGCCTGGCTGGGCACCGGAGCTGCTTTGAATCAGGTGATTGCTGCCGGTCAGCGCGATACTCTAGACGAGATGCTGGCACAGTGGCCGTATTTCCAGACCCTGATCGATATGCTGGAAATGGTCCTCTCCAAAGCCGATGGCAATGTAGCGCTCTATTATGAGTCGCACCTGACGGATGATCCGGACCTGAAAGTGCTGGGTGAAGAATTACGTCAGCGTCTGAAAGACGCGGTGCAAACCTTGTTGAGCGTGAAAGGTGAGTCCAAGCTGCTGACCAGTAATGATGTGCTGGATCAGTCGATGCGGGTGCGTAAACCGTACTTATTGCCTTTACATCTGCTTCAGGCCGAACTGATGAAACGCCGCCGTCTGTATCTGGCCCAACAGAATGCCGAAAATACCCCGGTCGATCATGCCTTGATGGTCAGTATTGCCGGTATTGCTGCAGGTTTACGGAATACAGGCTAACTTATTTGCATTTGGAAAAAGCACATCCTGAGAGATGTGCTTTTTTTTTAGCCAGTCAATAGCAAGAAAAGCTTTCTTTTATATAGCAAATCAGAATTATTTATAAACTTAAACTGGCCA
>CANQWW010000078.1 GCA_947627655.1 uncultured Acinetobacter sp.
GCTGTAAGACGTAATTCTTTATCAATACTATATAAAGCAAATTCTGTCAGTTCATAAATGATAATTTTGGCCGGCTGATTTTTAATAATCTGGCGACAAAGCTCAGAACCAATTGAGCCACCTGCCCCGGTCACCATAACGATTTTATTCTGGATATTCTTGGCCAGTAATTCCGGTACGGGCGGCACCGGATCACGTCCAAGCAGGTCAATAATATCCACTTCACGAATGTCCGAGACATGAACTTTGCCATCCACTAGTTGAGTGACGCCTGGTAACTCCATAATTTTGACGTTACTTTGCTCAAATGAGGCAATGATCTCTTTTTTTTGATCACGTCCAACCGAAGGCATCGCCAGTAAAATTTCTTCAATATAAAATTTTCTAAATCGCGTTAATGCTTTATGCGGTGCATAGATTTTTAAGCCACTTAAAGACTGCCCTTGCAATGATTTTTTATCGTCAATAAAACAAACTGGTAAATAATCATCTGAACGGAATAATGCTGCGGCAATTTGCTGTCCTGCAAGCCCTGCACCATAAATTGCCACACGTTTAAGATTTTGTTTTTTCACAAAGGTACGCAAAGTCGCATAACGAATCACCGCACGACTCCACCACATCCAAGAGAAAACCACAAAGCCATACATGAGTGGAATACTCATCGGGATAAAGGCAACATCCATTTTCTTTATGGCATACAGCACAACAATTTGTGCAAATGTCGCAATGGAAATACGCAGTAGATAATCTTCGTTAAATGAACGTACAATGGCGCTATAAATACCTGTAATAGCAAAAATTAAAATGCCAAAAACACCCACATACAAATACCAAAAATCGAGCCCTTGCATGACTGCTACATTGGGTTTTGCTAAGCGAATGGCATACACCAACCACATAATCAGCGGTAAAACACAAATATCCATCAACACCAAAATCATTTGTTTTTGGCGGCGCGGTAAGGATGCTATAGATCGGATAATGTCTTTCACAACGTGCTCGAATTAG
Source organism: uncultured Acinetobacter sp. (assembly GCA_947627655.1). Lineage (GTDB taxonomy): Bacteria > Pseudomonadota > Gammaproteobacteria > Pseudomonadales > Moraxellaceae > Acinetobacter. The sequence continues at coordinate 1,012 of CANQWW010000078.1, forward strand.
GGTTATAGGTATTTTTGCGTATAAAAATACACACCTTGGATGATTTAAATTTTTGTGATAACAGCTTGAATAGCTTCAACAGTTTTTTGAATACTTTGTTCAGACAGTGTTGGATGCACCAAGAACATTAAACTACTTTCACCCAAGGCTTGAGCATTCACCAAACGATCAACTGGACGCCACGGTGTCTCATCAAAGGCTTTTTCTAAATACACTTCTGAACATGAGCCACTGAAACATGGCACAGCTTGTGCGCTGATTTCAGCCATGATGCGATCACGTGACCAGCCTTCAGGCAAGGCATCAATATTGACCTGTACATAGCATTTATAGCTTGCATGGACATAATCACTAGATGGTTTTGCGACTGTGAAATATGGACTATTTGCAAAAATGGCTTGGATCCGTGTCATATTAGCATTGCGTTTCGCAGTCCAGTCAGGCATTTGTTTGAGTTGCAAACGACCAATCACCGCCTGCATTTCCATCATGCGCCAGTTGGTTCCAAATGAATCATGTAACCAGCGGAAACCCGGTGGATGTTGTTTGTTATAGACGCTATCAAAGTTTTTACCATGGTCTTTGTATGACCACATTGTTTTCCACAGACTTTCATCATTAGTGGTGACCATACCGCCCTCACCACCGGTAGTCATAATCTTGTCTTGGCAGAATGACCATGCGCCAATATGACCAATTGAACCTGCGGATTTACTTTTATACATCGCACCATGCGCTTGGGCGCAGTCTTCAATTACGAAGATGCCTTTTTCCTCTGCCAATTGCATGATCGGATCCATATCACACATCCAACCTGCCAAATGCACACAAATAATGGCTTTGGTGTTGGGCGTAATCACCGCTTCAATGGTACGGCGTGAAATGTTTTGTGAATCGGGTTCGACATCAGCAAAGATTGGATTGGCACCTGCGGTCACAATCGAACTTGCTGAAGCCAAGAAAGTACGCGAAGTAACAATGACATCATCACCTGCACCGATGCCTATGGCTTTGAGGGCTAAATCCAGTGCGACCGTACCATTGGCCACCGCAACGGCATGCTGGGTTCCGACAAACTGTGCAAATTCCTTTTCAAATTCACGGCATTCCTGACCGGTCCAATAGTTGACTTTATTGGACAAAAGGACTTTTGACACCGCGTCGGCTTCTGCTTGGGTAAAGCTTGGCCAAGGCTCAAATGCACTGTTTAACATGGAATTTTTCCTAAAACTTATTACTGTGAAGTCGTGACAATCCGCGCAGGATTACCGACGACTTTTGCACCTGCCGGCACACTTTTGGTAACCACGGCGCCCATTCCGACAATCGCTCCTTTACCAATTACCAAAGGCTGGTCAGGTCTGCCCTGCTTAATCATGGCACCTGCGCCAATATAGGCATGGTCGTGAATATGAATATTGCCGTTGCATTTTACGCCTGGCGCAAAGGTAACGAAATCCCCAATCACACAATCATGCTCCACATAGCTATATAAATTGGCGTGGAAGCATTTGCCGATTTTAATATTGGATGTAATTGTGACAAATGGGCTTAAGGCTGAACCCACATCAATTTCCACTTCATCCATGAAAATGACGTTGTCAGCAGAGATCGACCAAAGCTGAATGCCATCTGCCTCTAAACGCTTGGCTATTTTTTCTCGTACCCTGCTATTGGCAATTGCAATTTGCACATATTTTTCAGATGTTGATTCATTTAAAAATGCTTGATAGTTCATCGCTCGATGACCATTCACTGAGTCAATCTCTGTGAAAGCATCATCAATAAATACAATTTCAGACGTGTTTTGTTCACGTGATAATTGCTGACGTGACAGTTGTTGACGGGCAATCGGCATGAGACTGCGCCCACAACCTGAAGCCCCATAAATCGCATAAAGTGTTGTCATTTTTTTTGTTCCTGTGTGCCGGTAAATTTGCTCATGGTTGCCTCGCCTTCGGCACTGATGTCATCCTTGGCAATCACTTTTTTCACAGTTTTCAGCATGATTTTAAAGTCCAGCCACAACGATTGGTTTTCAACATACCATGTATCGAGCTCGAATTTCTTTTCCCATGAAATCGCATTACGACCATTCACTTGCGCATAACCAGTAATCCCTGGACGCACGTTATGACGCTTGGCTTGCTCAGTATTGTATAAAGGCAGATATTCCATCAACAGTGGGCGTGGACCAACAATACTCATATCGCCTTTAATCACGTTCCACAGTTCTGGCATTTCATCCAAACTTGTGGCACGAAGCATTTTACCAAATGGGGTGAGACGCTCACTGTCAGGTAGTGGATTGCCCTCAGCATCCAGCGCATCTTTCATGGTGCGGAACTTAATCATTTCAAAAGGCTGACCATTTAAGCCTGGACGTACCTGCCGAAATAACACAGGCGAACCCAAATTCTTTTTCACCTTACGCGCCACAATGAAATATACCGGCGATAACAGAATTAAAGCGGTAGATGCAATGGCAACATCTAAAATACGTTTGATCATACCGAGATTCCCATTTCACCAAGCATGTGCGCATTCACTTGATGCACATCATATTTATTTAAAGTAATTTCACGTGAACGTTGCCCCATCAACTCGATAAGTTTTGGATCTTTAATAAAATACTGCATGCTGTGTACCAAATCATCGACGGATTTTACCCCGACCAAATAGCCATTTAAACCATGGGATACCGTTTCACGACAACCCGGTGCATCGGTGGTAATGATCGCACGCCCCATCGCCATAGCTTCTAATACCGTACGTGGCGTACCTTCTCGGTAAGATGGCAACACATACACGGAGCAATCGCGAATTGCAGGACGCACATCACTGAGTTTACCCCAATATTTCAGGCGACCATCTGCAATCCAACTATCAAGTTCTGCTTGGGAAATGGCTGATGGATTGTCATCAATCCAACCGACCAAATGAAATTCTGCTTCAGGATATTGTGCTTTGATGATACGTGCCGATTCGGCATATTCACGCACGCCTTTGTCACCGAGTAAGCGGGCAATGAGTAAGAATGATGCTTTGATTTGTCCTTGCTGATTTTTGGGCAATGGCATGGCATCAAAATCTTGCACATTCACACCCGAACCATTCACCACCACGGTCGGTTTATGGGCATCAAGTAGGTGCATGTCTTGGAAAAGTTTTAAATCATCTGGATTTTGGAAAAAGACTTTATCGCTATATTTTAAGGCTTGAGCATATAGGCCATGCACCATTTTTTGGAACAGACTACGCTTGCCCGATTCTACATTTTGAAAGGCATAGCCCAAACCCGTAATCAGTGTAAAACGATGCGGTACTTTTGCAAACTTTGACGCCAGCGTGCCGTAAATCACCGGTTTAATGGTGTAAGACAATACGTAGTCTGGCTGAATGTGACGAATCTGCTGATAGAGGTTTTTGAGTAATTTTAAATCAGCCAGTGGATTGGTGCCGGTGCGTTGCATTGGAATTTCATGTAAATGATAGCCGAGTGCTTGTAGCTTTTGCTGTTCTTCAGGAAAGCTTGCAAACTCAGGTGCCATGATATAAATTTTATAGCCGCGGGCAGAAATGGCTTCCAATAATTTGCCACGAAAATTCAGCACTGATGGCAAAAAACTGCTGATCATTAAAAATTTCATACCTGTTGGCTCCACACCTGCATATATTGACGGCTGACGGTTGCAATACTGAAATTTTGCTCAACCCGTTCACGGCTTGCCTGTTTTAAGACTTGTTTTTCCGCCTCTGATTTTTGTGTATAAGTCAAAATTGCATTTGCCAAGGCTTGTGCATTTCGTGGTGGAACAATACTGCCTAAATCTTGCACAATATATTTGGCATCACCTACATCGGTGCTAATACACGGTAAACCTGATGCCATGGCTTCGACCAACACATTCGGGAAACCTTCGGTAATTGAAGTCATCAGAAAAGCATCTATCGACTGATAAAAGGCAGGCATATCCGAGATTTGATCAAGCAAATGCACTTTTTTAGTATCTAACTGATACTGCTCGAATAAGGTTTTGACTTCAGGATTATCTAAGCTTGCACCGCCCCCGGCAATTTTAAAGATGATGTTTTTATCTTTAAGTAAACCCATCGTTTCAAACAAATAGGGATAGCCTTTGGCCGTGTGATAACGTCCTGCAAAACCAATCACAGTTGGCTTATTTAGTTCTAAATTTGGCTGAAATTTATCGAGAAATACACCATTAGCAATCACATATTGGTTGGTATTTTTAAAGCCAAAATCGCCATGTTGCTGTTTGGATGAATGCGCACAATAAATAATGGCACTTGGATGTTTCGATAAAACTTTACTTAAACCCAAAGCAATTTTGGTACTAATTGACTCATCTTTGGGTGATGCAAGCGAGTGATGAATGCCCCAGACTACATTGGGCTTTTGCGCCAGACCAAGCACGCTTAAGCTGGTCAGTGCATTGGCATGATACATCCAACATTGCACGGTTTTTGGTTGTAATTGTTTCAGTAAACCACGTAGTTTTTGAATCGTGCCAAGCGTATTTAAACCATTCCACCCTAATGCATAATGTGACTGGCAACGATCTAAGGTACTTTGATAGACCTCAGAGGTTTTTATCAAACTGATGACGACATGCCGATATTGATCTTCAGTAAATTGAATCAAATGTGCCAACATCACTTCAGCACCGCCAACGCCTGCAAAGTTGGTGATGACATGCACCATTAATGGTTTATTCATACCTTTGACTCCAATAAGTCACGATACTGACGCACCACAGTATCTTTATGAAATTGCAAGCAGTGCTGTTTAAAGGCTTCTGCATCAAATTCTACATAATCGTGATAGATCGCTTGATGCATGGCATCGCTTAAGGCTTTTTGATCTTCACACGGCACCAAAAGACCAAACTTGCCATCTGCCAGAATTTCACGTGGACCGCTTGGGCAATCGGTACTGACCACTTTGACTTTTGACGCCAATGCCTGAATCAGCACACCCGGCAAGCCTTCCCAATTGGAGCTTAAAACAAAGAGCGAGACATATTTAAAATAAGCATAGGGATTTGGATCAAAGCCCGGTAAATCCACCACGCCTGTTAAATTTAGCTCAGCAATTAAGGCCTTAAATTCGCTACGTAACTCGCCTTCACCCAAAATAATCAAACGTGTTTTAGGATGGATTTGATGCAATTCATGGAATGCTCTGATCAATAAACCAAAATTCTTGGCTTCGGTTAAACGACCCACCGCCAACACCACTTGATGATCTTGGCTAAAGAACCGGTGCTGTACCGGCGCTTTGAGTTTTTGCAAATAACTGCTATCAAGCACCGGGTTATAAATGGTACTGAGATTATCCTCAGCATAATTGTAGTATTGTTTAAAATCTTCTAATACGCCATTGGACACACAGACCACTTGATTCGCACTGCAGTAGGTCCAATTCACCAAACGATTAAAGACAAATTTTTTCAGCCCTGTCAGCTTCATATTTTTTGATGGCGTCGAGACTTCACGTAAAATCAATGTGCTCTGACTTTTTGCCAAGCGCTTTGCAATGGCACAGACAATATTGCTGTGACTCTGCGTGGCAATCACAGTATCATAAGGCACGGTTTTTAATAGTTGTCTTAATGGTTGAATCGCACGAAATACCCGACCGCAGTTTAAGTCGATAAGCTGAATTTGAGTATCGACTTCAGGTAATAATTTGGCTTTTTCACCCGTTAAATCACAGACCACCACATCTACAGCACGGCCTTGCTGTATCAGGTTATTTGCCAGTTGGATCACGGTACGCTCCGCACCGCCCCCACCTAAAGTTGGCAAGAAGAACATGATTTTATTCAGCATAGAACAACCTAAAGATATGGGGAGAATGAGTTAAGAGGATTTTTGCTGTTGCATTTGCATGGCACGTTCGACACGTGCACGGTAATCGGTGATGCCAACCAAGTCGCTGTCACTGGCACAGGTGCGTTGAATTTTAGCTTGATAATCGGCAAAGCTCGACACTACTTTGGCAGGTACGCCAATCGCCACACTATGATCAGGAATATCTTTAGTGACTACCGAACCAGCGCCAATCACGACATTCGAACCAATGGTCACGCCCGGCATAATAATGCTATTCACGCCAATAAAAACATGCGAGCCAACTTGAATCGGGGCAAAGCGTTGATAGCGCTTCCCTTGATCATCTTTGACCAAGCAGGTACTGCCATCATGGGTAATAAACTTCACGCCTGAAGTCACGGTAACATGATCTCCAATCGAGACTAAAAACGGTTCTGAGCCCCAATTTTCAATATAAATTCGGCAGTTTTCACCGACTTTTACACCCTTTTTTCGTGCATATGCCACACTGCCTTTAGCCATAAAATAAGCCAAATCAAACAACTGTCGAAAAGCAGAAACAATAAATGCCATATATGACCTATGTCAGGTTCTAAAAAGGAGGAAAAATCGCTGAGTATTTTACGCTGAAAATACGTTTTCGGATATGCGTGCCAAAGCCACATGAAACTTGCTTTAAAGCGCTTTGATTTTCTTGACTGGACTACCGACATAAACCCCAGCGTCATCAAGCGGTTTAGAGACCAGACTACAGGCACCAATGACACTATTGCTTGGAATATTGACGCCATCAAGTACCGTAACACGTGCGCCGAGCCAAATATTTTCACCCAAGCTGACACCAAGTTTGGTAATCGCATCTTTGACCAGAAGATCAGGCTCACCAAATTTATGATTACTCGCAATAATAATGCTTTGCGTCCCAATTCGAGTGTTATCACCAATCATCACACCGCCACAGCCGTTGATATAGGATTTGGAATTGATACTGACATCTTTGCCAATCACCACCTTGCCACCAAAGCATTTGATATAACAGCTTTCACCAATAAAACTGTTATCTGCAATTTCTAAAAACGCACCTTGCTCAACAATTAAACTGACATGATCGCCAATATAGACATTGTTTCCCACCTTCACTTGTCCACTAATATCCACCGTACAGCCTTTACCGAAATAGCGAAATTTAGTACCAAATACCAGGTTATAAAATTGCTGACGACATTGTGCAGTGAACCAATTCATTAGTTTTAAGAATTTAAAAAACATCAGTTTTTGTTTCTCCACACCACATATAAAATGGCAAAGTTATAGATGATGAGTGCCACAGGCACCGCTAACAACATATAAATTTTATCGTCAAATAAAATATATAAGCCTGCAAATAATGCAAACTTAATGATCAGTTCCACGATTTGCAGTTTAAATAACACTTGGCTGTTGCGTTTGGCAATCAAAAAAGCTGAGCTAGGTGGATTACAGAAAATCGCCCAATAACCCAAAGCTAAAATTTGGAAATAGCTTGAGATCCCGACCCATTCACTGCCAAAAATCCATAAATACAGCGATTCAGGCAAAATAAAGAAGATGGCAAATAAAGGCAGTGACACTAAACTTAACAGCACACTCGCCTTTAAAGCACTTTGATTGGAATCTGTAGTTTTAAATTTGCGAATAAAAAATTGACGCAAAGTTTGTGAAATCAGATTGATCGGCACACGTAAAGTACGTTCGACAATGGCATAAAAACCCATCGCCTGCACACCGACAAAATGTGACACCACATAATACGGCAAGTTATGCGAAAAACTATTCAACAAAGCATGAGGTGTATTGGCATAGATAAAATCTTGATAGTTTTTAAATGCCTGCCAACTGACTTGATACAGTTGATGTTTCCACAGATAAATCAACACCGCCACAATCATGATGATCGAGCTAACGTTGTAGCTGTTCACCAAACTGATTTGCATCACAGGCGGTAAAGACAGTTGAACCACCACCACAATTAAACTTCTAAAAATATTTAAACCTGCACAGAAATATTCTTTGTGTGCAGAAAATTGATAATTATACAGGCTTTGAATCAGGGTATTGGCAAGTACACCTGTGGCAACAGCACCTGCCATTTCGACATTGAACATAAAGCTGATGACAATGCCACTGATCATGGCAATGACTATAGAAAACACCGCCCCTTCAAAGATCAGGCTTTTTTTATGTTGTTCTTCGGCAACCAATAAAGCTTGATCCAGACGTAAGTTTGCCACCGTCGATAAAACACTAACGATGGCTAAGGCAATCCCATACGCACCAAAGTCCGCAATAGAATACAGGCGCGTTAAAACAGGAAGTGCGATAAATGTCATTATCGCACCTGCCAGTAAACTTAAGGTAATCAGCCCAATCGACTGATACTTTGCGAACAGTTTCGCAATCATCTGTTCAAGATCATTTTAAGTTGTTCACGTACCAACACATCGCGAGTTGAATACCTTCGGCAATTTTAAACTCAGGCGCATAACCCAAGTGTTGCTGAATCTTGGCAATACTCGCTTGTGAATGACGGACATCACCAGCACGGAAATCACGGTACACCGGATCACGTTCAAACTGCACTTTATTTATCGCAAGTGCATCTTGGATGGCACGGTAAAGTTCATTTAGTGTAGTACGGTCACCGACTGCGACGTTATACACTTGATTCTTCGCATCATCCGATGCCGTCGCCGCCAAAATATTGGCTTGCACGGTATTATCGATAAAGCAGAAGTCACGACTAGTTTCACCATCACCATTAATGAAGACATCTTCATCATTGATCATCGATGCGGTCCATTTTGGAATCACTGCTGCATACGCACCGTTTGGATCTTGGCGTTGACCAAACACGTTAAAGTAACGTAGGCCAATCGCTTTAAATCCATACGCGCGTGCAAAGACATCGGCATACAGTTCATTGACATACTTGGTCACCGCATATGGTGACAACGGGTTACCGATGTTTTCTTCGACTTTTGGCAATGCAGGATGATCACCATAAGTTGAGCTACTTGCCGCATAGGTAAAGCTGATAACACCTGCATCACGCGCCGCAGTCAGCATATTTAAAAAACCGCTGATATTGGTGTCATTGGTGGTGATGGGATCGGCAATTGAGCGTGGCACTGAACCGAGCGCTGCTTCATGCAAAACATAATCCACTCCTGCACATGCTTTTTGGCAATCTGCAAACTGGCGAATATCGCCTTCAATAAAGCTAAATTTTGCCCATTGTTTTGCGCTAACTAAGCTGTGCACTTCATCTAAATTATACTGATGACCTGTGGCAAAGTTATCTAAACCTACGACTTTTTGATCGAGCTTGAGCAACGTTTCTAAAAGGTTTGAGCCGATAAAGCCTGCCACACCTGTGACCAACCATATTTTTGGCTGTGTTTTAAGTTGCTCACATACCTGTTGATATTGATTCATGGGTATGTCCTCTTACAAACGCAAATCAGATTCAGCTTGAGATAACACATATTTCAAGTCATAGAGTACATGCTCAGATTTACCTAAAGCACGGATGGCATCCACACCCATCTCTTTAAATTGTTGGTGTGCCACGGCCAAAATCACGGCATCGTATTTGCCATTTTCTAAAGTAGAAATTGGCTGAATGCCGTATTCATGTGCTGCCTCAGCAGTATCAATCCATGGATCATAGATATCGGCATTAATATGATATTCTTTGAGTTCATTGACGATATCAATAATGCGGGTATTGCGAATATCCGGACAATTTTCTTTAAAGCTTAAACCCAAGATCAAAACTTTGGCATCTTCTACCTGAATGCGTTTTTTCAGCATGGCTTTGACCAACTGAGTCACCACATATGCGCCCATGCCATCATTTAAACGGCGACCTGCCAAGATAATTTCAGGATGGTAACCAATCGACTGCGCTTTATGGGTTAAGTAGTATGGATCTACACCGATACAGTGGCCACCTACCAAACCTGGGCGGAATGGTAAGAAGTTCCATTTGGTACCCGCTGCTTGGAGTACTGCTTCTGTGTCGATACCCATTTTATTAAAGATCACCGCAAGCTCATTGATCAATGCGATATTGACATCACGCTGGGTATTTTCAATGACTTTTGCGGCTTCTGCGACTTTAATACTCGCAGCTTTATGTGTACCTGCTTCAATGATTAGGTTATAAACTTCATCCACAAAATCAGCGACTTCTGGTGTAGAGCCTGAGGTAATTTTAAGAATACTGGTCACACGGTGTAATTTATCACCTGGATTAATACGCTCAGGGCTATAACCCGCAAAGAAGTCTTGGTTAAAGGTTAAAGCAGATACTTGCTCAAGCACTGGAATACAGGTTTCTTCTGTAGCACCCGGATACACGGTAGACTCATATACCACGATGTCACCTTTAGACAGCACGCGACCAATGCTTTCTGATGCTTTAATCAATGGTGTAAGGTCAGGTTGTTTAAACTCATCGATTGGGGTGGGAACTGTCACAATAAAGAAGTTACAGTCCTTTAAATCCTTAAGTTCTGCGCTGTAGGTCAACTGCGTTGCCTGTGCTAACTCTTCTGGGGAAACTTCTAAAGTATGATCTTTGCCTGATTTGAGTTCATCAATACGTTTTTGATAAATATCAAAACCCACTACTGGAACTTTTTTACCAAACTCTACTGCCAGCGGCAAGCCGACGTAACCTAATCCGATAATGGCAATTTTTAGATTGGCAAGTTCTAGCATGCTGTCGCCTTATAAATAAAAATGAATAATATAAGCTATAATTTTAGCGCGTCTAGGAAATGAAAGAAAATCGGAATTATAGAAACTTTGTATAGTTGCGTCGGGAGTTTAACAAAATAAATTTTCGCTTCCTTTTGCACATGGTCTACGCTACAAGTATTAGCACTTAGCTATACATAACTTTTTATTAAACATTATTACAACTGAGTGTATTTGAAAAATTCGCCGACCCAATAAGCTTTCTATTTTTTTTCTGCTAAGATGGATTGAACATTAACGATAACCCTATATTGGAATACTACATGAGTAAGGCCTTACCGATTGCTGTCGCTGTTCTTCTAGGCGGTGCTGCGCTCGTTCCTGTTTACTATGCCACCCAACATCCTGCCAGCCAGACCTCTGCTGCTGCTAAAGATGCATCGGCAATCTCAAAAATCAGCTATGCACTCGGTTATGAAGTTGCTCATCAAACTCCGCCAGAATTA
>CANQWW010000079.1 GCA_947627655.1 uncultured Acinetobacter sp.
GCTAAACATGCACTACAGTTTCATGATTGGCCTGGAAATATTCGAGAATTAGAAAATGTCATTGAAAGAGGAATAATTCTAGCTTCGCAGGATAGCTTCATTGATGCCTCCATGCTATTTCCTCCTTCATATACAACTTTACTGGATGAGAATATAGCAGTATTGGATCGAGAGGGAAAAATCTCAGAAACGGTTAAACAACCAATGGAAGATTTTGTTACTGAGCTTCTAGATAAAAAAGTCCCTTTAGAAGAGTTAGAAAATCTAGTTGTGAAAGCCGCTATTGAGCGCTGTGAAGGAAATTTATGTGCGACAGCGCGTTTACTCGGCATTAGTCGAGCACAAATCGGTTATAAATATAAAAAAATATTCAGTGAAACCATACCGAAATAACCACCTTGCAAGTCACTCGCTCATGATAGAAGGGTTTCCCCCCGATGTACTCTTGGTATGGTTAGCTATTCAATAGCTTGCTGAATAAAAATTTGTCATTTCAGCAAGCTGAAAGTTTAAGCCAAACCATTTTCAAACACGGTTTAAACTGACACTTTGTTTTCAATTGCACCGATGTTTTCAATTTCACACCTTACAATATCCCCCTCTTGCAAAAATATCTGAGGTTGCATCGCAACACCCACGCCTTCAGGTGTTCCTGTTGCAATTATATCGCCTGGTTCCAAAGTAAATGCTGTCGATAAGTAGATGAGTTGATCATGAATACTGTGAATCATTTCAGATGTATTATTCGATTGCCGAAGCTCTCCATTGACATAACAGCGTAACGCTAATGTTTGAGGATCTTTAATTTCATCTCGAGTCACAATCCATGGACCAATGGGACCATGGGTATCAAAAGATTTCCCCATCGTGAAAGTAGGTGTATGAAATTGCCAGTCTCGTGCAGAAACATCATTTACAACCAAGTAGCCAAAAATAGCATCATCAACATTTTCTATGGTGAGGTACTTTGATTTTTTCCCAATGACGACTCCTAGTTCGACCTCATAATCTAACTGTTGGGTCACCCCGGGATCAATCGTACCAAAGGGGTCATTGATGCAGCTTATCTGTTTATTAAACCACGTTTGATGGCTACTTTTGGCAACGCCTAAGCGATCTGCTTCATCCGCATGCTTTTTATAGTTCATCCCAATGGCTAAAAATTTACCAGGTCGAGGGATGGGCGCCAATAAAATCACTTCTGATAAAGTATAATGAGGAGAAGCTCCCTCACAATAGGCTTTAACCTTCTCCAAGGCATCTGCACCATGTTCAATGATGCTCTGTAAATCTTTATAGGGTAAGTCCGTTTGATTAAAATCAACAATCCCGTTATCGAGAACCAAGCCACATGAAATTTCATGACCAATTTTAAATCTAACTAACTTCATCTTTTTGACCCTTTTATTTTATTAAATTTTCAGAATGCATCATTTCATTGATACTTTATTCTTCATGGTACTTTAATGATTCAAATGATCACCTCAAAGCTCGAGTGATAGAGACCCAAAGTCTTGAATCTCTATGTAAAATGTACCCACTTTAAATATGAGCTTATTGAGCTTGAAAATTGGCTTGTTGAGATTTCAGCATGTTCAGTGCTACATCGACAATCATATCTTCCTGTCCTCCGACCATACGGCGTTTACCCAGTTCAACCAGAATATCAAAGGCAGAAAGACCGTATTTTTCAGCCGCCGCTTCAGTATGACGCAGGAAACTTGAATAGACCCCTGCATAACCCAGTGCTAAGGTCTCACGATCGACACGTACCGGACGCTCCTGTAACGGACGCACAATGTCTTCCGCTGCATCAATTAGTTTTTTTACATCACAGCCATGCTTTAAACCCATACGCTCAACCGCAGCAACGAAGACTTCTAGTGGTGCATTGCCTGCTCCTGCCCCCATACCGGTCAGACTGGCATCGATACGGTTACAGCCATGTTCCAGCGCCACGATACTGTTGGCTACCCCTAAACTCAGGTTATGGTGCGCATGCATCCCGGTTTCTGTTTCAGAATTCAGCACGTCTTTCATGGCTTTAAATCGATCTGCGATGTCATACATATTCATGGCACCACCAGAATCCACCACATAGATACACTGCGCACCATAGCTTTCCATCAGCTTACCCTGCTGTGCCAGGCCTTCCGGCGTATTCATGTGGCTCATCATCAGGAAGCCTACTGTATCCATGCCAAGTGAGCGTGCATATTCAATATGCTGTCGAGATACGTCGGCTTCAGTACAATGGGTTGCCACGCGTACCACACGTGCACCGGCATCATAAGCAGCTTTCAGATCATGCACCGTACCAATACCTGGCAGCAGTAAGGTAGCCACTTTAGCCTGTTTGACTTCACTGGCCACGGCTTCAATCCATTCCAGATCCGTGTGGGCGCCAAAGCCATAGTTGAAACTGGATCCCTGCAAACCATCGCCATGTGCCACCTCAATACTGTCCACCCCAGCTTCATCCAGGGCACGGGCAATCTGACGGACTTGATCCAGTGAATACTGATGACGAATGGCATGCATACCGTCACGCAAGGTAACATCTGATACATAGATTTTTCTTTCTTGATCAAACATTTCAATTCTCCTTACGCAGTCTCTGCTTGCAGTACGTTGTTTAAATGGGTTTCGGCAAAGCGCTCTGCCGCAGCCAAAGCGGCACTGGTCATAATGTCGAGATTACCTGCATAGGCCGGCAGATAATGTGCAGCACCTTCAACTTCCAGGAAAACCGAAACTTTCAAACCTGGCAGTTGACCGAGACCCGGAATATTCAGAGGACGATCGGTATTAAATTCTTCAAACTGGACTTCCTGCTTGAGACGATAACCTGGTACATAGGCCTGTACTGCATCTGCCATTTGTTTGACAGATTGGCGAATCGCTTCCTGATCTGCACCAACTTCAGCCAGGCAATATACGGTGTCACGCATGATCAATGGTGGCTCGGCCGGATTCATGATGATAATGGCTTTACCTTTTTCTGCCCCACCGACTTCTTCTATGGCTTTGGAGGTGGTTTCGGTGAACTCATCAATATTGGCGCGGGTACCTGGGCCGGCTGACTTGCTCGCAATTGAGGCAATGATTTCAGCATAATGGACTTTGGCGACCCGAGACACGGCACGCACCATCGGAATGGTCGCCTGACCACCACAGGTGACCATATTGATATTGGCAGCATCCAGATGTTCATCGAGATTTACGACCGGTACCACATAAGGACCAATGGCTGCCGGTGTCAGGTCAATTACCTGAATGCTATATTGCTGCAATACCTGATTGTGATGGGCATGAGCGCCTGCTGAAGTAGCATCAAATACAATTTTGATTTCTTTAAATGAAGGCAGTTTTAACAGCCCTTCGATGCTGTCCGCAGTAATTTCAAAACCGAAACGTGCAGCACGTGCCAATCCATCTGAATGTGGGTCTGCACCCACCATGGCCGCCATTTCCAGATATTTTGCATTACGCATGATTTTAATCATCAGGTCGGTGCCGATATTGCCCGAACCAATGATGGCACACTTAATTTTTTCCATAATCCCTATCCTTTTTGTTAGGCGCTAAAACGCACAGAGACTGAGCCGAAGCCTTCAATTTCAACTCTAAACTCATCACCTGCCTGTACAGCGACCATGGGACCTAATGCCCCAGTCAAAACAATGTCACCTGCTTTTAAAGGCCGTCCACGGCGTACCATTTCATCTGCCAACCAGACTGCTGCATTGAGTGGATTATCCAGGCAGGCTTTGCCTTGCCCTTCTGAAACCACTTCATTTACACGTGTCATTTGCATACGGCAATTCACCAGATCAACCTCGGCCAAATTTACTTTCTGACTACCCAAGACAAAGGCGGCACCGGAGGCATTGTCTGCCACGGTATCCAGCAGGGAAATTTTCCAGTTTTCAATGCGACTATCCACCACTTCAATTGCAGCCACGGCATAATCTGTAGCAGCAATAATGTCAGCTACACTATGTTGGCTCTGGTTTAAACTGCTTTTCAGCACGAGTGCAATTTCCGCCTCGACTTTGGGCTGAATCAGCTTTTGGAACGAGATAGTCTGGCCATCCTGAAACGCTGTATCTTCAAACAGCATACCGAAATCTGGTGAATCCACACCGAGCTGCTTTTGTACGGCAAATGAAGTAAGTCCAATTTTTTTACCGACCAAGCGACGGCCTTGATTCAATGCACGCTGGGTATTTATATCCTGAATAGCATAGGCGGTATCGACAGTCGCTTCTCCCGGGAGCTGATCACGAATCGGTGCAATCGCTCGCTGGCTTTGTTCTGCTCGATATAGCTGATCTGCCCATGTTGATAAAATTTGATCCATGCTTGTCACTCCTTATTCTTTTAAAATGACCAGACAAATTTAAGCCAAGTAGCATCACCTTCAGGGCGGTTCTCGACTTCAGTTTCTTTTAAATACTTCGCTTCCAGAGCCCAACCGTCTTTTTGATAATGAATACCCGGGCCGTAAGCCAAAGCTTGACCACGAAAACCGATATCAATATCCTCAACTTGATCAGATTCGGTTTGTTTGAAGACATAGCCTTGTACGGCCAAAGTTAAATTCGGATTGAGCTTATAGCCCACGCTATAATCCGCAGCAAAATACTCACCCGAGCGATACTGGGTATCTTTATTTTCGGTATTGAAGCTATATGACATTTTGGTAGAAATGTCCCAGCCTTGTGGCTGGCTAAAGGTGTAAGCCAGAATTGGTCTGAAGGTATAATAATTTTTGCCAATATTGGCCAATTGATCCTGGTCGTAATCACCGGTTGGGAAAACAGTTTCAACTGCTGCTGCCCAGTGATGGTTACCCTGATGCCAACCCAGCATCGGTGCAAAAATCAGGTCACCTAATCCACTCTTATGATCACGCTGCCCCGCTATTTTTAAACGCAGATCAACCAGAGGCTGAGCTGCATAAAAACCCAGTTGCCCACCCAGTATCTGCTGTTCCGTCATCCAGACTAAACGTGGTACGACTGCCTTGGCATCAATATCAAAATCTGGAATGAGTGTGTTGCCATCAGCATCAAGAAATTCAGACGCCTTATAATTTTGGTAATAACTCAGTAAATACAGACCCGGTGGAGGAAGTGCGCCTGCTAAAAGTCCTTCTGCGCCTAATGCAAAAGAGTCTGAACCGTTTTCCGTTGCAGATGCACTCGCAGAAAACATGCAAACGAGCGTCCCTGAAACTAAGCATAAAGTCTTAATTTTCATCTCAAATCCTTCTTGATATTTTTTTAAAAACCTGTCGCAATCCTGCGACAGGTTGTTCAGCGTTCTGCTCTATTCGTTGAAGAAATCTCTGAGCAATTTGGCAAAACGTGCGCTATGTTCAATTTGCGCCCAATGGCCACACTCACCAAAGACGTGTAATTGCGCGTGCTGGATCAATTCAAAGAGTTTGGTTGATGTTTCCAGAGGAATCACCTGATCTTCACGGCCATGAATGATTAGCGTATCGTGTGGCAATTGACGAATTTTTTCTTCTGGGCTGACTAAAGCATCAACCCAACGCTGACGTGGCGCAGGGAACATCGCAGCAAAAGATTCCTGAAATCCCGGACGGATACTGGCCTGGTAACGCAGTTCTGCAAGTTCGTCCGTTACCAATTCACGGCTATAGGCAAAGGTATCCATCAACTTGCGCATGGCTTCAAATGAAGGCTCATAACCCCAGACATTATCTAACCCGGTGGTAATTTTAAATGGCACACCAACGCTACCCATCAATACCAAACGGCGCACACGTTCCGGATAGGCGATTGCGAATGCGATGGCAATACTGCCGCCAAAAGAGTTTCCGACCAGATCAGCCTGTTTTACATCCAATGCGTCAAATAGGTCCTTGAGCTGTTGTACCCAATGTTCTTTGCTATACACCACGCCTGCAGGTCGCTCGGTATACCCAAAACCTAGCATATCAGGTGCAATTACACGACGGTCTTTTGCCAGCTCAGGCATCACTAAACGCCAGTTTGCCCATGCTGTGACACCCGGACCAGAGCCATGGACCATGACGACAGGAAATCCTGTTCCCACATCATGATAATTGGTGAGGAAATTACCGGTTTTAATTGAATTGACGATTTCTGGATTTACACTCATATTCATTTTTCATTCTCACAAATTTTGTATTACGGATCTTTGATAATCAGGTCATCACGTTGAAGAAAGTTTCACTGAGTTTTCGTTCAGTAAAGAAAATCGCACGAGGTAGTTCATCTGCAGTCCAGGTTAAAGTTGGACGGTCCGAATACCAGATATAACCGCCACTGAATACTTCATTACGGTTGCCTGAAGGATCAAAGAAGTACAAAGTTTCTCCACGTGTAATTCCATGTCGTGTTGGTCCTATTTCATGAGAAACCTCATGGTTGGCAATAGTGTCTGCGGCTGTGAGCACTTGCGCCCAAGATTCCACGAAGAACGACATATGGTGTAACTTGCCTTTGTCTGGTGCGAAAATGAATGCAACATCATGTGGCTTGTTACTACAGGTCAGGAAAGCCGCCATCATGGTTTCGCCATCCAGCACTTGTTCTGCCAGATCAAAACCAAGCACATCTTTAAATAAATGGTAACTCTGTTCCACACCTTCACCCATTAATGCGCAATGATCGAAACGACTTGGGTGAATTCCTTTTAGATTTTGTGCCTGAACTCCCGGATTAGTCGTTGGCATACCATTGCCATATACGTCTTTATGAGCATATAACTCAAAAACATGACCCGTTGGTGCAGTAAAGCGTACACGCTCACCTGTAGCTAAGTTGGTTCCTGCCTCAATCCATTCAACACTTACACCATAATCTTCTAAGGCTTGGGCCAAACGTTTTAATTCGGATTCGTTAACCACTTTAAAGGCCATACAATCCATACCAGGAGAGTCCGCTTCACGTAAGATCAAACAATGATGGTCATGCTCATCCCAAGCTTTTAAATAGACTCGTCCCTGCTTATCTCGTCCGGTTTCAATCAACCCAATAACATTGACATAATGATGAACAGATTCTTCTAAATCGAGTACTCTGAGCGCCACATGGCCAGGACGTGAAACTGGTTTACTATTCATATTGGTTCCTTCCCTTATTATTTTCACAAACATTTTTTACCTGATTTAAGGCCTAACACAGCTACCTCTAAATCACTTTCTGGGTATAAGCGACATGCCAGGCCAATGCCGGCGTTCAGTTCAGTTTCATTGACATGCTCGTAGCTCATTTTTTTACAATGGTAATTTCCACTTAACACCTGCACCCGACATATTCCACATCCGCCACCACGGCATCCGACAGGAATTCCTTTACGGGAAAGACGCTGCATGCCTTCAAGCAAGCTGTTCCCTGTATAACAGTGAAACTGCTCCTCACTATTTATTAATCGAATCTGGTGCATCTCTCACCTCTCAAATATTTCTAAATAATGGACTCCGTGTCGCCTGATTGGCTGCATCCGCTGCACTGAGGAATTTCTCGATATGAATGTCCCGCTCAAATAAACGTCCACGCATTAATCCACGAATCGCAGCTTCAATCATTGGAGGTGGACCACATAAATAGGCTTTATGATTTCTAAAGTCATTGTCGTAAATACGGATGGCGGCTTCATGCACGAATCCGCGTTCACCTTGCCAATCACTTACTTCAGGTTCATCTGAAAGAACTGGGAAATAGCGGAATTGTGGATATTGCTGTGTCAGTTCTTCAAACAGCTCCTGGTAATATAATTCACTTGAATTACGCGCCCCTTGGAACAAGGTAATCTGACGAGAATCACCATTTTCAAGTAGTTCTAAAATCATTGATTTCGGGCTGGATAATCCTGAACCTCCCGCGATAAAAATCACGGCATTCGGATCAGAATGGCGAGTGAAGAATCGGCCGAGTGGACCTGAGAATTTGAGTGCTTGACCGACTTCCAGATCGTCATGAATCCAGCTGGTTGCCATCCCACCAGGGACTTTTCGAATATTCAATTCGATCAAGTTGGAATTGGAAGGTGCGCTAGCGATCGAGAAAGCACGGGGTTCATCTAAACCAGGAATATAAAGGTTAATATATTGTCCTGCCTGGAACTCCAGACCTTCTTCTACTCTTAAAAAGATCCCCTTGATTGTCGGGGTCAAATCCACAATCGATTCAACCGTAGCTTCAAAGTCACGCAGCGGAATGACTTTGGCATCCGGATCTTCATCAATTTCCACTTCGATAGTCAGGTCAGACTGCGGAATAGCACAACAGGCCAGTGCCTTGCCTTCAGCACGCTCCATATCCATCAGGGCAAAGGGAGAAGCTTCCCCTAAATCAACTTCACCATCTACCACCTGAACTTTGCATGTGGCACACAAACCATGACAGCAAGCGTGTGGCAACCAGATACCGGCACGTAAAGCCGCATCCAGAATATTTTGCCCTTCTTCAACTTCGATGGTTTGTCCTAAAGGCTCAATGGTTACTTCATAAGTCATGGCGAGATCTCCTTAAATTCCATTTAAGTGAGGGGTATGAAAACGTAGATACGATTTGTGACCTATACCCAGACTGTTAAAGCTGGATTGCTCATCAAATTGCAAAGGCTGACGCTCAAATATCCATTCAACATTAGACCAGTCAATTTCTGCCCAATCGCTATGACTGGCAAATACGCTTTGTGTCAGCTGATTTTCAATAAAATCTTGGAATTTCTGCTCAGGATCGACCAATACTGCAATCGGTGCACTGATACTGAGATGACCATTCCATTCCACAAACAGGACATGCTGACCGTCATATTGGTCTTTTGCATCCCGAACTTTTCCTTGATAACCTGGTTTTAGGGCGATAACTGACATAAGAATCTCCTGGGCGGTGTTTCTTCCTGAAAACACCACCGAATTATTGTTGTAGCTTTAAATCAAGATAAATAGTGCGGCTTTATACTGAGCCGTTCTGGTTTTTCCATTTGGCCCAGTTCAATGCATCTGGCGATGTTTCAAAGGCACCTGTATCTACTCCTGGCTCTAAATATGACCATCGCACAATATCATCAGGTCCAGGTCCACCGGCTTTGCCTTTAAGAATTTGCTGAACTGGCAACCAAGCCTGTACATATTTCTCCGGCTCATCATCAAAAATATCCTTGCAACCATCTGAACAGAATTGATATTTTTCATCTTTATAAATGCTTTCACGTTGACGAATTGTGGTTGGATCATCCACTTCGGTAAAGATCATTGGAATCTGACAGGTTTGACATAAACAAGGCAGACTGGTGTTATACCAACGCTTGCCTTCATCTTCTTGTTTCTTCCAATGCTCAAAGCGTGGTTTATAATGTTGATCGAAGCTGTTTGGATACTCTTTCGATAGCCATTCCTGCTCTTCTTCGGTCGGTACCCAAGCATGTAAGCCAGTGCCCCAACAATATTGATAGAACATAGACCACGCTTGATGGGTAATATGGTCTTTTTCTTTAACCGAATCTTCCCAATACTTCGGCATACGAATGCCGTAACGTTCTAGGTCAGCGAAGAGTGCACCACCACTTTGTTCAAAGTAAATTTCCCAACCTTCACGCCAAGACATAATCTTCTTCGGTAACATGTAGTCCATCATCATGCCAACCAAGGTTAATAAGCGATAACCACGCCAGAACCATTTATCAATCCATTTCTGCACAATCGGCACGTTATCTGGATCTTGCTCTAAAATGAACTTGATCGCTTCAAGTCCGAGAGTCATATGACGGGCTTCATCAGATTGTGCCGAGAAACCAAAGGTCACTGTTGCCATATCACCGTTATAGGCAGCACCTGACATAAATGGCATAAACAATAAATTGGTCAGCACATATTCAAATGAGAATGAAATTGATACCAGATATTCAAATGGTCCAGCAGACATTGCATCATTGACGAACGATTTTGGTACTGATAAATACCAAAGACGGTCAAAGTTTTGTGGCCATGAATGAAAACCATTGAAATACTTATTGTAGTGACTCAATGTATGAACTTGGGTTTGGCAATGACGTAACTCATCAATTGCCTGCATTTGACAAGCGACACGCGAACCTACACCGCGCAACTGGCGGCCTGCCATAGCGAATCCTCGGTGCGCGTTATATTCGATCGGTGTTACACCGGTTAAGAAAAGTTTAATGGCATTGATATAACGTGCATCTGTCACGTTTAAATGACCATTGTTTTGTGAAAATGCATCAATAATCGCATACAGTTTGCGTTCTTTTTCCGACTGATACTTCCAGTAGGCATCCATAGTCAGACGGAACGGATCTTCCCATTTGTCCCAGTCGTGAATTTTAATGCCTTCAAACTTATCATAGGGGAATACTTCATCCATCGACACATAACTAGTGTCCCAACCGAGTCCACGAGTCATCAACGCATATTTGTCTTTTAAGCTCAGTTTACGTGGTGCATCTGTAGCCGCTTTTGCATGTACGTTCATGCTTATTCTCCATAATCTTTATTTAAGAACTTTCCATCAGTTCAATGTGTTATTGCGCGGTAGTTAACGAAACCATCCCACGGTAAAACTTTCATCGGTCTCATCAATATTTCCAGAAATACTGATTAAATTAATGTGAATTTCTTGCAAGTCCCAACTGCGCCCTAAAATCTCTTCCACAGAGTCTTTGCGAATAATCAGTTGACCTGGTGCATCAATCTTGACCATTGCGGGATAATATTCAATTTTGGCTTCTGGATTATCCTGCTCGATGGCCTCAATAATTGGACGGGTATCATCATTGGTTTGAAAAGCCATAAATACATTTTTCATGCTGCATTCTCCTTTGCAATCAATCCGATTTTGCTTAAACGCTTGGCAAACAGCTCTTCGATAAATTCTAGATCACTGGCATCTGCATCAACTGAATTGAGAATAGAGCTAGCAGCAATACGAACTTGTGATTGCCATTTTTCAATCCATTGCATGATTTGCTGACGGTTCTCATCAGACTCCAATACTGTGGTTTTGATAACGGAGTTAACCCAAGGCTGTGTTTCTTCAAACCATTCATTCATAAATGACGTCAGCATGCTAATAGCCGAAGCACCATGTGCGACTAGATCACGATCGATCAAATATTTGATTAGTGGATATAGATAACCATCGAATACCAAATTTTGTGCAACAAAAAGTTCATACCAGTCTTTAATAACGAACATATTTTCGATGCTTTCGCGTAAAGGCTGCCATGTCTCCCCTTCCATCCAGGCTGTTTTAGCCCGTTCAAGTGAAGTACCTTGATTACCATCTAGAAGTAGACCTACACGAGTTAAGTACTGTGCTGAACCTAAGCGGTCCATAGTGGCAAACATGGTGGCATTAGTTAAGGTAGCACCATAGGCATAGCCAGTAATAAAGCTATTATTCATATTGGCGCCCCATTCATAGTGGCGCAGTGGAATCAGTAATTTTTCTGCTTTACTCAAAAGTTCAGGAGAAATCGTATTCAGCACTTTGTTTTTTTCAACAAAATTGAAGTTACTTTCAAGTATATCTTGCTGACGTGCACGAGTTTGGGTATAGGTCCCGTAATACAGCTGACGTGGATCTTTTAAAGCATACCAATCTTGCATTTTAATCACGGTACGATCGGTATCAAAAATCTCATGCTCAGGCTGCCAAAGTGGACGGTAATGAAAATTTATTTCTTCCTGAATATCATAGCTAGCCTCTTGATAACGAGAAGCAACTTTGTCACCAAAACGTTTTTCAACATAAGCATAAGTATTGCGTAGTGGTTTAACACCTGTTGTTTTAATATCAATTTGCATTTCAGATCTCCCTGATCTAATCCATGTAATCGTTTATTCTGTAATTCCTGGCTGTCCAAAACGCCATTTCAATCTTTCATATTCAAGTTTGCATACTGCATCAGCGCTTAAGTGCTGAACTCGATATTGTGTGCAAAACTCTTCAAAAGCCTTCACTGGCATAATCATTTCTACAGCTAACTCTGGATCACCTATCGAAAATTCAAATTCGATATATTTTTC
>CANQWW010000080.1 GCA_947627655.1 uncultured Acinetobacter sp.
GGTAGCTTAACTAGAGCAGAATATCACTTATAAATAAGCTTTTAGTTGTTCAAACAAGTGGGACCACCTCTATAGGGTGGATGAGTTTAAATCTTGCATGCTATTAATAATAAAAACAATGTTAGATTTATCTGATTTTGCATAATAGCTGTTATAAGAAATATTTTCTCATTCATTTAAATGAGCAGGTGTAGAGGATAGAACTTACCATTTTTATCGATCTACGCTAGCATAGGTATATATTTGCACAGATCAGAAAAAACCTTCTCCCATGCTGTACCCCATGCCCAAAAAAATCCAGTTTGCTCCTTCTCAAGCCAAATGGCAGCTGTCTTCAACCCAATCGGTACTGGTGCTGGTCGGACTGCAAAATCTCAGGATGATGGCCGGTATACAAGAGAGTGACCTGATGACCCATCTGATCCAGATTAGCAACAAAGCCAAAGCACTGGATATTCCCATGGTTGATCTCTATGGCGATGACCTGATGCAAGGCATGCAACAACTCGGTGAATATGCTTCCACCCATCCACAACTGATTTTTGCCGGGCAAATCACACCAATGCTCAAACAGATCCTGCCACATCTGCACAGTGTGACTGAACAAATCTGTGTGATTGATGATGCCATTCTGTTGCCGAATCAGGAACAGCATATGCAGTGGATTGATCATCTTTCAGCGCAAGGCTTACATCATATGAACAGCTATAGCCTAACCCGATTATGGAACTTGAGTGCGCCCGCAGAATACATACTCTCAACCCGGGGGATTCTGCTGGCCATTGCTGAGCAGCTGGATATCGACGCTTTAGAAATTGATCCTGAGGCAGATTTACGCCAGTACGGACTGGACTCGGTGGCTATCGTCAGTTTGGTGGGAGTATGGCGTGCCAATGGGGCCAATGTGCGTTATGAAGATATCTATGCACAAACCTCACTGCAGCAGCTGATTCGTTTTGTCCAAGATTCGGTAGATTAATAATCACTCATTGGTCAATATTCTGAGCATAATCGGAAATTTCATCGGCAATTATAGAATTCTACATTGTAATTTTGGCCCAAGCTTTCTATCATTGCCGCCTTGTTTTTCGCGATCAGCCTGGGATTGAACCTTGAGTAATTTTCTAACCGAACATCTGATATATCGTGATGACGACTTTATGGTCATTCATAAACCTGCAGGTTTACTCACAGTTCCCGGTAAAACAGAAGACTTACAAGATTGCTTGATTAACCGGTTAGTTGAAATCGATCCTAAAACGCTGCTCATTCACCGTCTCGATCGGGATACCTCTGGCATACTGGTATTTGCCCTGAACCGTGATGCGCAAAAATCGATTTCCCGCCAATTTCAAGAGCGTCAAACTGATAAAACTTACCATGCCATTATTGCAGGAACGCTAGAGGGCAAGGGTATTGTGGATGTGCCGGTTATCTATGATCCAAGTCATCCACCTTTGCATATTGCTGAACCTCAACATAATAAACCGGCATTGACCCATTGGCAGGTTATCGAAAATTTTGAAATTCAGGGACAGCCCGTTACCCGGGTAAAACTGAGTCCTGTGACAGGGCGTTCACATCAGCTGCGTGTGCATATGCAATATTTAGGTCATCCGATCATTGGTGATACTTTATATGCGACTGAAGCACAGCAGGCGCTTTCATCACGTCTTTGCCTGCATGCAGAGCGTCTGAGTTTTACGCATCCTAAGTCTGCAGAAATGGTTGAGTTTTATTGTCCGGCACCCTTCTAGAAAATACTTATTGAATCGTCGTTATTGATGCCCACTTTTGGTGGGCTTTATGTCAAAATATATTGCTTAAAGGTGTGAGGTTTTGCTCAAATAGCGTTTGGTTTTTGAGCATAAACTTTACAGTCTTGAACTTAAGATAAAGGTGGAAAAATTGCAGCAATTTGCTATTGGTCAACGTTGGTTATCAGATACTGAAACAGAACTCGGTCTGGGGGTTCTCATTGATGTTGATGAGCGGTCGGTCAGCATTTTATTCCCAAAAAGTGACGAAACCCGTGTCTATGCGCGTAGCAATGCACCTTTGTCCCGGATTATTTTTAATGCCAAGGATGAGCTGCAGGATCAGGAAGGCAAGCTGTGGATTGTTGAATCGGTAGAAGATCGTCATGGCGTGGTACGCTATCAAGTGGTACGTACACTCGAAGATGGTACTCAAGAGCGTAAGGCGCTGAACGAAACCCGAATTGGTGCAACGATTCAACTGTCTAAGCCTTTAGACCGTCTACTGGCCAGCCAGATTGATTATAAAGAATGGTATGACCTGCGTATTGAAGCATTGCTCATGCAAGCCAATATGCAAAGCAGCCCGCTACGTGGTCTGGTAGGTTCACGTGTGGGCCTGATTCCACATCAGCTGTATATCGCACACGAAGTCGGTAAGCGTTTTGCCCCACGTGTCTTGCTGGCCGATGAAGTGGGTCTGGGTAAAACCATCGAAGCTGGTCTGATTATTCATCAGCAGCTCAAAACTGGTCGTTCAGAACGTATCCTGATTTTGGTGCCAGATTCACTGCAATACCAGTGGATGATTGAAATGCGCCGTCGCTTCAATCTGGAGTTTTCCCTGTTTGACCTGACCCGTACCGCATCGATCAAAGAACACGATCCGGATTTAAACCCGTTCCTGACTGAACAACGCATCATTGCCTCAGTCGACCTGATGATTGACCATGAAGATCTGCGCGAACAAGCGCTGGAAGCAGGCTTTGATCTCCTCGTGGTCGACGAAGCACATCACCTGATGTGGAGTGAAGAAGAAGGTGGTAACGACCGTTATGACCTAGTGGAAGAATTAGCAGAAAAAACACCGGGCGTATTGTTGTTAACGGCAACACCAGAACAGCTGGGCGTAGAGTCTCACTTTGCTCGTCTGCGTCTGCTTGATCCACAGCGTTTTAGTTCACTGGATCGTTTTCTGGATGAAGAAACCCAATATCAGCAAACTGCTAAAATCGCTGAAGTGCTGATGTCGGATATGCCATTGGAAGAAGGCCATCTTGCCGCCTTGGAAGGTTTGCTGGGTCACCGCATTGAAGACAACTCTGAACAGCGTTTCCGTGCTATTCACGAACTCTTAGACCGTCATGGTACTGGTCGTATTTTATTCCGTAATACCCGTGAAGCGATTCAAGGCTTCCCGGGCCGTGACTGTCAACCTGCGCCTTTAGCTGCACCAGCAAACTGGTCCATGGATGGCAAACTACGTGAACAGATGTGGCCGGAAGAAGCTCAGCTGGATGGTTCGTGGATGGAAACTGATCCACGTGTCATGTGGCTGATGGAACGTCTGCGTACGGACTTGAAACACAAAAAAGTGTTGCTGATTGCGCGTAGCGGTCCAGTGGTTGAAGCGCTGGAAAATGTATTACGTCTGCATGCCGGTATCCGTACCGCCATGTTCCATGAAGGTATGAGTCTGCTGGAACGTGACCAGGCAGCCGCTTACTTTGCTGAAGATTCTTATGGTGCTCAGATTCTGCTGTGTTCCGAAATTGGTTCAGAAGGCCGCAACTTCCAGTTCGCCTCTGACCTGATTTTATTTGACTTGCCAGCAAACCCTGACGTTCTGGAACAGCGTATTGGTCGTCTGGACCGGATTGGTCAGGAAAACCGGATCCAGATTCATGTGCCTTATCTGCTGGGTACTGCGCAAGAGCGTATGTTCCGCTGGTATAACGAAGCTTTAAATATTTTCAGCAATATCTCACCAACTGCACAAACCTTGCAGGAAAACTTTATTGTTGAGCTAAAAGACTGCTTGCTGGCCGACAAAGGTCAGGCGTTCGAAGACCTGCTGGAAGAAGTAACCGTACAGCGTCAGGCACTGGAAGCTGAACTGCAAGAAGGTCGTGACCGTCTGTTGGAGTACAACTCTTGTCGTCCAATCGTGGCGCAGGAAATTGTAAATGCACTCGAAGACTACGACGACAACACCACCTTACCAATGTTTATGAAGCGCTTCATGGCCTCAACAAATATTGATTTTGACGAACAAAGCAACGGCACCGTGATCATCAAACCAACTGATCAGATGCAGGTTCAAGGCCTGACTTTAGATGAAGAAGGCATGACAGCGACCTTCTATCGCGATCAGGCACAGATTCGTGAAGATGCACAGTACCTGACTTTGGAACATCCATTCACTGAAAGTGTGATGGAAATGATCAATACCCAAGGTTTTGGTAGCACCAACGTTGCCTTATTAAAATCGGCTGCACTGCCTCAAGGTTCGGTGCTGCTGGAAGTCTGGTTTAAGGTTGATGTGGTGGCGCCGAAAGCATTGAACTTGCCTGCAAGTCTGCCGCAGCAATTGGTCCGTGTCTTACTCTCTGAGAAAGGTCAGGATTTATCACAAAAGATTGCGCCTGATATCCTGAAGCCATATCTGCATCATCTGGATGGTAATAGTTGCCGCCAAGTGGTGAAAGCCCGCCGTGAACTGATTGAACAACGTTACCAGCAGGCTTTGGAACTGGCGCGCACTGCATTGCCTCAGTTTAAAGAACAGGCCAAGGACGCTTATGGCAGCAAATGGCAATATGAAATTGACCGTTTGACTTATCTGAAACAGTTTAATCCAAGCATTCGTGAAGATGAAATTAGCCGTTTGCAAAAACTGCAAAAAGAAGGGATTCACTTGCTAGATGGCCTATCTGTGACCCCTGAAGCAATTCAAGTGATGGTTGTGGTTAAACCATAGTCATCATTCATAAAAAAAAGCAGCTTTCGAGCTGCTGCTGTCTCATAGTTGAAGTGATTCAGTTTAAGCTACGCGCGTGTGGCAGGGATGCCACACATTACCCATCACGAAACGACGTCGTGTATGGGTAATAAGAGACTTTTGCCTACTTTGGGTCTTTCCAAAGTAGGGTTTTGCCTACACAAATCCATTGAAACTTTTAAACAAAATATGAGGCTGTGTAATATTTAACTATAAATGTGAATAAATTTCGTATAGTTAAATCAATTTTTATTACTTCATACAAATTTAGTTAAAATTGTGGGACAGCAGCTGCTTTCGAGCTGCTTTTTATTATCTCGTATTTAATGAAGTTAATAATTTTCAAATTTATTCTAGAAAAATTTTAGGTCATTCATTTGCTTTACCTCATATTTACAGAAAGTGAATGGTCGGCTAAAGCTTGAGATCCAAAAACATTTTCAATTAAACTAAGCTCAAAATCACAAAAAGAAATTCAAAAATGTCCCAAGCTGTTATTACTTTAGGTTGCCAGACTACGCATGGTGGCGTCGTTACTGAAGCTGAACATTCGATATTGATTAATGGGATTGCGGTGCATTTACAGGGCATGCAGCATTATTGTCCAAAATGTCAAACTACAGTGATCGCGATTGCGAAAGACCAGTCAACTACGGTCCTCGGTCGGGCGGTCATTGTTGCAGGCGATCAGACCAGTTGCGGTGCAAAGTTTCTAGCCAGCCAGAATCTTACGGTGTCTCAGAAATAAGTCAGCGAATGTATCATCAGAATGACTTTAAGGTCATGTTTTGGCTGCTTTTGCTTTGTGGTTACATATCGTTTTCAGGTTAAGCTGGATAGCATCAAGGATTGAAAAATTATTGTTGTCGAATGAAGCCAGTTATCCATTTTACTCATGCCAACGGGATTCCCTCAGCAAGTTATCAAAAGTTTTTACAAGGTTTTGAAGACCAATATACCGTTAAAAGCATTCCATTGATCGGGATGAACCCATGCTATCCAATTACCAAAGACTGGCGCTATCTGGTCGATGAAGTGATTGCGGATATTGAACTGCAATCTCCACAGCAGCAAGTTATAGGGCTAGGGCATTCCTTTGGTGGACTGCTGAGCCTGATGGCTGCCTATCAAAAGCCTACTTTATTTTCTAAACTCATCATTCTGGATCCACCTTTTGTCATTGGTAAAAACAGTGCCATCTTTGAAGTCATAAAGAAGCTGAACTTGAAAAGCATTGACCGTTTTACGCCAGCCGCCGTGACTTTGAAGCGCAAAGATCATTGGCCTTCTTATCCTGAGGCGAGCAAGGCTTTACGCAATAACCGTTTATTTCGAAGTTTTGATGAACAGTGTTTTCAGGATTATATCGACAGTGCTATTGTGGAGGATATAGCGCGAGGCGGGGTGACGCTAAGAATACCCAAGCTGGTCGAAGCTGAAATTTTTCGGACGGTGCCGGCGTGGTGGTGGCGCAAGCCGCGGAAACCGCCGCAAGTGCCGATTCATCTGATCACTGCGGAGCAGAGCGTGTTCTACAGTCAAGGTCTACCCCAAGGGCTGAAGAAAATTTACCAGATTGATTATTCAGTGCTACCAGGCGGACATATGTTTCCACTGGAACAGCCGGAACAGGTCGCAGCCTGGATCAAGAAGAAGCTACAAATATTGGAAGAATGGTAATTAGCACCACCAACTAAACATCTTTTCTTGGCTTTTAATCTACAAAATTAACGAATTTGTGCGTGTTCCAGATGACGTGCGCCTTCCAGAATCATACGGATCATAATCATGGTCTGCTCAGCAAATTCCTGACGTTGTTCAGCAGGCATATCAATCACTTTGGCACCCATGTTAAATACCAGCTGGGTAATGGCCTTGGCAGCAATATCCGGATAGAGCAATCGGCTTTTATTCAGTTTTTCCAGACGTACCAAGTCCTCTTGCAACTCCTGCTGGAAATACTGTAACTGACGCTCTACCGCCTGTTTATAAGACTGGGAACCCGTATAGCCTTCACGCAGCAACAGACTCAGATTACCTTCATCAGCATCTAGCTGGGCAATAAATACTTCTACCGAACTACGAATAATGCTGTTCTGTTTAGACGCTTTAAGGCGAGATTCATGCAGAATTTTACGCAGAACCAAACCAGCCCGATCAATCAGCTCAATGGCCAGTTCATCAATATCTTTAAAATGACGATAGAAACTATTGGGTGCAATCCCTGCTTCACGTGCCACTTCACGCAGGCTTAAGGATGCGATACTTTTTTGTGGTCCAATGAGATTTAATGCAGCTTGAAACAGTTCTTCTTTGGTAATGGTCGCCTTGCGCCCCACGCTACGTACAGTGATTGGCGCATCAATGCTCTTTGTTTCAAGTAGGGAAGCGTCACTGCTAATTTTCATTGGAGACTCATTCATATAAGGAATAGAAGGCATTTCAGCATTATAGCCGAGGCTGCCGTACTTGTGAAATGAGTAGAAACAATACAAGTGTATATACAAATATATATACATGTGTATAATAATTCAAAACCTCACTAGAATTGATGAAGAATGCAGGCACTCGCAAAACGTAAATCGCCGATCGGCTTCTTTAAAGCAAGCGTCATTGATCAGCATGCGATTAATTTTTGGATGCAGAAATTGAACCCATTATGGTCGTTAAATCAGCCATTGGGTAAAATTGTGCATAAAGAAAATGCAGCCCAAGATATGGTCAGCCTGAAAATTCAGGTCAATCGCCAGTTTAACTTTGGCGCGGCCGGTCAGCATCATCCAGTTTTTGTGGTGGTCAACGGAATTCGTTATGAACGCAGTTATAGTCTGACCCAGCTTGATCAGCAGCATGTCTTGCTGACCATTAAAAAAGTTGCTGGCGGTAAGGTCAGTCATTGGGCAGCAGAAACAGCGCAAGTGGGTGATATTATTGAATTTGGTCAGCCATTTGGTGACATGACCTTAAGCAATGATGCTGCTGCGCCATTAGTGTTATTGGCCGCGGGCAGTGGGATTACCCCGATGCTGAGCCTGCTAGAACAGCTCAGTAAAAGTGGTCAGCTGGCCCAGCAACCCGTACAGTTGCTGTATTGGGTGAAACAGTATGCAGATGCGGCGTTTCAGGCACGTTTTGAAGCTTTGGCTGAAGCGCACAGTAATTTTAGCTTTCAAGTCTTTGCGACTCAGGAGCAACCTGCAGCGGAACGTTTAAATCAACGTCATCTGACCGAGATGCAAAATATTGAGCAGGCCACGGTGTATGCTTGCGGTCCATCCGGTTTTGTCGTTCAGGCAGAAACTGTCTTTGCTCAAGCAAAAGTCTTTAAGTCAGAAGCTTTTAGCATGAGCTTAGGTGATAACACTGAAACAGGCTTTGTGAATGTAACCCTGACCCAATCCAATAAAGTGGTCAGTATTCCAAAAGGGCAGTCCATTCTGGCTAGCCTGGAACAACAGAATATTAAACCGAACCATGGCTGCCGCATGGGTATTTGTAATAAATGCGCCTGTAATAAAGTCGAAGGTTCAACCAAGAATTTGGTCAATGGGGCACAAAATAAAGAACCAGGAAACCTCCTGAAAATTTGTGTGAATTCAGCGCAGACTGATCTTGTCATCGACCTATAAGCGAGTGAATCCTATGAATATGCCAGTTAAATTTCAATATTTTAAAAATCCAAAAAACCGTGAACTGACACAAACAGAACTCGATGAACTTGCGCGTGAACTCGATGCGATCAAACAGGAAGTACTGGATGATTTGGGTGAAAAAGATGCCAAGTATATCCGACGCGTCTATTCAGCGATCCGCTATTCTTCCATCGCCGGTCGTGCCTTGTTATTTGCAGGTTGGTTTCCGCCGGCTTGGGTATTAGGAACAGGCTTGCTGGGTTTTGCCAAAATCATGGAAAACATGGAGCTGGGTCATAACGTTATGCACGGTCAATATGACTGGATGAATGACCCGAAAATGAATGGTCAAACCTATGAGTGGGATATTGTCGGGACTTCAGACAACTGGCGTCAAACCCATAACTTTAAGCATCATACCTATACCAATATTAAAGGGATGGATGATGATATTGGTTATGGTCTGTTACGCTTATTCCCAGAGCAACGCTGGAAACCAGGTTATTTATTGCAACCAATTTACAGTATTCCATTCTGCTTGCTGTTCCAGTGGGGGGTAGCCATTCAGAACCTTGAGCTGGGCAAATACTTTAAAGGTCGTAAAACCAAAGAGCAGACCAAAAAAGAATGGAAACCAATGCAGCATAAAATCAGCAAACAGCTGTTTAAAGATTATGTATTCTTTCCACTGATTGCTGGCCCTGCTGCTTTACCTGTTTTTACCGGTAACCTGGTTGCGAATGGTCTACGTAATATCTGGACTTTCAGTATTATTTTCTGTGGACACTTCACCAAAGAAGTTGAAGTTTTCCCGAAATCGGTACTGGAAAATGAAAGCCGTGGACACTGGTATATGCGTCAGATTCGTGGTTCATCGAACTTAACAGGTTCTGAAGCATTCCATATTTTGACGGGTCACTTAAGCCACCAGATTGAACATCATTTATATCCAGATGTACCAGCACGTCGTTACCGTCAGATGGCGCCAAAAGTTGAAGCAGTATGTAAAAAATACGGCCTACACTATAATAACGCCAGCTTGGTCAAACAGTATGGCAGTGTATTAAAACGTATTGTGAAATATGCTTTCCCGTTTAAAAAATAACATGGAAAGTAGCTAAATCGCCAAAGCCTCTTCGAATGAAGGGGCTTTTCTTTTATTGATACGATAGGTTAATCATGTATATGAATATGGCTGCGTAATATTTTGATGAGATGCATATAATTCCCTTTCTTTGCCACAGCAAGCTTTAAAAATCAGGATATGAACGACTTTAATCCTATCGAGGATATGCTGGAAGGTACTTTTGCTATTAAATAGTCCATGCAATATAAAATATTTTAAAATTGAACAGGGATGTGATCGTTAATGGCCAATGCTTAATTCTGGTAAGCTTTGATCTCGACCTACCATATAAGGCTGCTGTGCTAGACTTAGCATGTCGAGGTCTTCTGCACTGTTGCCATAAGCATAAATAGTGTCGTAATTCACAGGATTAAGCATGTTCAGGACACGTAGTTTTTTCTGTATGCGGCTGCAGTCAGCACTTAAATACTTTCCAGTCAATTGTCCCGACTGAATTTCAACTGGTGTACAAAGCAGCTCTATTCCAAGGCTGGTCGCAATATACTGTAGATACAGATCAATGGTTGCTGAAACCAGAATGACCCGGTGGCCAAGTTGCTGGTGCCGAGACAGTTGGCTGAGCAAAGCAGGATCTAGCTGTTCTAACAGTATACGGGAATATTGCCCTGCCAAAGACTGAATCTCCTGGATCTGGCAGCCTTTAAACATGGCGGAATAGAGCTTGGGGCGCATCTTGTGGGCAGGGTAAAGCCTGAGATAATAAGCAATGATCCAGGGCAAAATTTTTATACCACGTTTGAGGATATGCCGCTTTTTCAGGACATAAAAAATAAACCCTGTAAAACTGTCGCGTGGATACAGGGTGCCATCAAAGTCGAATAGGGCTAGAGCTTGAGATTTTTGATTTTGCGCATGCATGTCTGATAACGCCCATCTACACGGCTGGCAAACCAGTTGGTATTATAATCTCGGCTGAGTTTGGGACCAGAAATGACCACTTGAGGCATGATGGCATATATTGGTTCTCTGCCAGTTTGTTCCTGATAAAGTTTGGCAATTCCCCGATAGGTCATGCTCTCTTCAAAATTCTTTTCTTTTTCCTTTTTCAGGTCAGAACGGATCTGGCGTTCAGTAATAATAAACTTATATTTGGCAAATACATGAATCAGCTCACGTTCGGATTGACTTTTTTGTGAGCGGATACCACCGTCTTTGTTGTAGAGCAATAGGTCACCATCCAGATCCAGTTCTGCTTCAGAGAGTTCATTTAACATGCTCTGGAAGGCCGCATTTCGACTGGAATACATGCCTGAATTATAGTCTGCAAAGCGGTAAATCGGTTTGTCATAATCTGCCGGATACATCATCAAACGATGAATACCATAATACAGACCGCCATACTGGCTATACAGATCGGTACGCAGTGCAGCAATATTGCCGCCCTGACGCTTACGTTCCTTGGCATAGCTGATATGCACCTGCATAGAGCCTAAAGTGGTAATAGGGTTTAGCTTCTCACCGATATTTTGACCAAACAGTTTGGCGGCACCTGTGAGGGCACTCACATGATAATGTTTGGCCATATAGTCAAATATTTCACGATAAAGCTCATCTAATTCACGTTCAGTTTTGACCTTGCGCATCTGGCTCAGATAGTTGTTATCTGGGCTAGGATGGTTTTTCAACACATCCTCGAAATATCCCGCAACTGTTTTACCAATACTTTCACCTAATTTATCGGTAAATTTTTCTTCCAAACGTTCCTGAACTTCTTTGACTGCTTTTTCCCCGAGGCCAGGTACCACTGGGTCCGCATGGAAGTTAGATTCCTGATCGACTACGGCCACAATCGTACATACATTTTCTTTGGTCTGCGGAATACCTAATTGTTCAGTAATATCATAAATATCCTTGGCCCAAGCATCGCGCTGGTTGACCCGGGATGGAATGGCTTTACGGATGTGCTCGGCTTGCATCGTTGGCTCATCTGACGACCACCAAGAGCCATTGCCACAGCCAGCAAGACTGAGCGAAAGTGCAAGGATAGAGCAAGATTTTACTGAAAATATTTGGTGAAAAGGGTTATACATAGTGTCTAAATCAGATTCCGGCAGATGAGCGATCAAGGCAGATGCAGTATACTATGCTCATCAACAAAGTGATGAATTTATATGTATATTGGTCCGTATCAACTGTCAAATAACTTGATTGTTGCTCCTATGGCGGGTGGGATAGATTAATCACATATACATTATAAAA